>CAYVBN010000460.1:0-4074 GCA_964449645.1 uncultured Hyphomicrobiales bacterium | reverse complement strand
AGAATGCCGAGGGTGACATATGCCAGAGGCTGTGACGGCGTCGAAATCGGTTGCGGGTCATTCGCCGGCGATCGATCCGGAGCACGTGGTGATTACCGAGCCGGTGCCGGATTCCGACATCCCGGTGCGCCTGATGTACGTCGAGATGATCGACGGCGTGTACGCGCCGATCGGCTTGCGCGTGCCGCACGGCCGAGGCCCGTTTCCGCTCGTCCTCTTCGCCTCCGGCAACGGCGGGGGCGGGATGGCGGTCGTGCGAGACTTCACACGAAACAGAAGCTGGACACAGGAGCAGTTCCTGCAGGCGGGCTACGCGGTGGCCTGGATGCGGTATCGCGCCGAGGTGGACTACGCCTACGACCGGATCGGCAAGCTGGTCGAAGACCGGCGTCAGCGGCGCCAGCTTCTCAATCGCGGTCCGCTGGAATACGAGGACGTCATCTCCATCACCGAATATCTGAAGACGCTTCCCGAGATTGCGGCCGACCGGATCGGCTACATGGGCATGAGCCACGGCGGCGAAATGGCCTTCAAGATCGCGTCCGAATATCACGGCATTCGGGCGATGATCGCGAGCGAGCCGGCCGCGCACGAGTTCCTGCGGCTCCGGCCCGATGCAACCGCGCAGATCAATCCGTCGACCGGCCTTCTCAATGTCGAGAAGATGCTGATGCGGGAGGTCGACAAGGTGCGCCCGAGGATCACCGAGGAGATCGCGAGGGAACGCATCGCCCCGATCAGCACACCGATTTTCGTGCAGGGGCGCGATACCGACGAGCTGCAGGGCATTTTCCGCGTTTGCTACGATCTCCTGGTCGAGCTCGGCAAGGAGGCGAGGTGGGAGACCTACGATCACGACGTGCACGGGTTCGTCTACGTGCAACGGAATGACAGGGGCATTTACGCGCCGGATGCCGTGCAGCGGCGGGCGGTGGCGGACTCGATCGCCTTCTTCGATCAATACCTGAAGCGGAATTGAGCGGCCGGAACGGCTCCGACGCGGATCATGGAACGCGGCCCGTCGCCGGCGTGAACGCGCGCAGGCTGCGCCAAGTCGCGATGATCAGCCCGAAGGCCGTTGCGGTCCAGGCGGCGAGCGCCACCCAGACCATGCCGCCGGCCACCGATTGCAGCGGCGCGAATTCAGACGCCAGCGAGAGCCGCAGGCTTGCCAGCGCATACATGCCGAGCGGGAATACCAGGCTCCAGAACGTCGGCAGGTAGGTGAGCGGAACGCGGCACACGCCGTGCTTCCAGATTCCGAACAGGACCAGCAGCGGGATCCACCACGTCGCCCAGGCCCACATGATGAGCGTCACCCCGTCGATGAACGGCCGCATCGAGTGGAGAAACGGCATTCCGCTGTCGCTCAGGATGAGGACCGATCCGGCATTGGTGCTGATCGCCGCCGCGCCCATCACCACCCATAGCAGCGGGGAGAGGTCGTCCGGTCCGACTTCGAAGAAGAAGATCCGGTAGGCGAAGAGCGTGACGAAGATCGCGTACAGGCCGAGACCGATGCCCCACAGCATGTGAATGAGCACGAATACGCTGCGCGCCAGGTCTCCCTCGCCCGGAGCGATGACCGTCCCGAGAATCACCAGCGACTCGGTTCCCACGATGGCGATGAGCCAGCCGCCGTGAACCACGTTCGCGTCATGCGCGGTGTTCAGGAATGTGAGGACGCCGAAGCTCAGGTAGATCAGCAGGAACCAGACGACCAGCGCGAAGATCCACAGATAGAGCGCGGCCGCCGGGAATCCGCGCAAGCTCAATCCGACACCAAACACGTCGGTGGCTGCGACGATCGTGAAGAACGAGAAGGCGTGGCGCGGACTGACGAGATCGGACCAGAGCGCCCGGCCAAAGCAGACAAGGCGCAGGAGCGTGAGGAGCGTAAGCCACGGAAAAGCGACCGCGTTGATCCCGAACAGCACGTCGGCGAGCGCCCTGTAGTCCTGGAAATAAAGGGCGTTCGAGATGATCCCCGTCGCCATGACGAGGGCGAAGCATCCGGGAAAAAGCCCCTTGATCTCGGCTTCGAGCCAGCGGGCGAGCCGCCAGCCCTGGGAAGGCAAGGAGGAGGACGAAGCCGTTTCGTGGTCCAAGATCGACATGCCCAGATCGAAAAACGTTGCGTCGCGCCCGAGCGATCTTAGCCGAGCGTCCCGACGGCGGACAAATTTGCGCCGGTATGAATCGCGAAGCCCTTCGGCATCGCGCCGTGCGGTGCATCCGGATCGGACCGTTGGTCGCGGCGCCGCGAGGGTTGACGGGCAAGGCTCATCCCCGGCAGGTTTGCCCTCGAGAGTTTATCGGAGGGGCATATGTCCAAGCGCAAGCCAGCCTTCAAAACGTCGCCCACGAATCCCTCGATCGGCGAGATCCAGACGATCCCGGAACGCAAGTCCGACATGCCTTACGCGCCCGCCATCCGCATCGAATCGCCGGGCGACCTGCTGTTCATCTCCGGCGCCACGCCGTCGCCGCTCTACCACAAGCACCCGCACGAGCTGCACGAGCACAATCACCCGGTCAGCATCGCCAGCCAGACGCGGCTCGCGATGGACAACATCAAGACCATTCTCGACGACCAAGGTCTCAAGTGGACCGACGTCGTGAAGGTGACGAAATATCTCACCGATATGCGGGACATGGACGCGATGACCGCGGTGCTCGCCGAATATTTCGGCGACTGGACGCCAGCGAGCACGACCGTGTGCGTCAATCAGCTCTCGACGCCGGGCGCGCGGGTCGAGATCGATATGATCGCGGTGTTTCCCAAGAACTAGCCGGAACGGAAGGGGTCTCGGCCGTCACCGCTTCGAACGGTTCGTTGTCCATCTTTTCGCGCGCCGGGGCACCGGCAGGCGCTTGCGGCGGCGCGAATGGGTGCGCCCCGAAGGCGCAGACGGCCCTGCGTCGGGGTCTTTGGGGTGCCGCGTGTTCCTGGCGAGTTCCGAACGCGCCATCGGCCAGCTCGCGCTCCCGGCCAACTCCGCAACGACGTCGCGGATGAGCGCGAGCAGCAATTCGGCCGAGACGCTGAGCACGCGATTTCCCGAGCGTGCAATGGTCCAGGTGATGTCGAGCCCCTGCAGCGGGCTCGCCGAGAGCCGTCCGGAATTGACCAATGACAGCGCGCCGCAGGACGGCAAGATCGTGTATCCGAGACCCGCTTCCACCAGGTCGGTCATGAGCGGCAAGGTGTTGGCTTCGATCCGCAGGCGCGGTTGAAGGCCGTGACGATTCATGCCGCGCTCGACCAGCCGGCGCAGGCTGTTGGGCATGGCGGTGAGGACGAGCGGCAGGTCGGCCGCGCGCGACAATGCGATGTGCGTCTGCATCGACAGCCGGGCGCTGCGCGGCCCGATCAGCAGCATGGGCTCGGTTGCGAGCGGCTCGGTGACGAGCCCCTTGGCCGGCTCCTCGGAATTGGTGATGGCGAGGTCGATCTCGCCGCTCGCGACCAGGTCGCGCAGGTCGCCGCTCGTTTCCTCGCTGATGCGTAGCGCCACCTGCGGATAGGCGCCGCAGAACCGGCTGATCACCGGCATGCCCAGCAGCATGCGCGGGGAGGGCGGGACGCCGAGGGCGACCTGGCCGCCGGGCTGGCGCGCCGCGTCGGCAACGTCGTCCTTCAGCGAGCGCAGTTGGCGCTCGAGGCCGCGGAAGCCTTCCATCAGGCGCTTGCCCGCCTCCGTCGGCAGCACGCCGCGTCCGTGCCGCACGAACAGGCCCGCGTCGAACTGTCGCTCCAGGGCGCTGATCTGGCGGCTGAGCGTCGGCTGCGAAATACGGAGCGATTCCGCCGCCGCGCTGATCGAGCGATGCTCGACGACAGCGAGGAAATACTCGATTTTGCGGATGTCGAACGCCATGCTGGGTCAGCCTGCGTGGGAGAGAGCCGCCGCATCCTATTCAACTTCCGTATCTGCGCCATAGGGTCAATGCAATTGCCGTATGGTGCCGCTGTGCTAGCCTGATGAAGCCGGGGCAACGCCCGCCGAGGGGAGAAGAAGATGAGAACGCGTTTCACATTGTCTGCGCTCGCCGCCGCATTGGCGGCTCTGG
>CAYVBN010000459.1:0-3483 GCA_964449645.1 uncultured Hyphomicrobiales bacterium | reverse complement strand
GCCCCTCGCCTACCGCGGTCGCATCGACGAGGTAACGTTCTCGGGCGGTGTCTCGGAATACATCTACGCGCGCGAGAAGACCGGCTTCGGCGATCTCGGCAGCCTGCTTGCCGCCGAGATCCGCGCGCGTGTCGAGCAATGGGGGGCGACACTCAAGCCGCCGGCGGAAGGCATCCGCGCCACCGTCATCGGCGCCTCGCAATACACCACGCAGGTGAGCGGCAGTACCATCTATGTCTCGCCGCTCGAAGCGCTGCCGCTGCGCAACGCGCCGGTGATTGCGCCCGATCTCGCGCTCGACGGCGAGACGATCGACTCCGCGGCGATCGCATCCTCCATCCGCTCGGCCCTCAAGCGCCTCGATCTCGCCGAGGCCGATACGCCCGTCGCGGTGTTCGTGCCGTGGCGCGGCTCCGCCACGTTCCAACGGCTCGACGCCTTCTGCCGCGGCGCGGCGGATGGCCTCGCCTCTGTGCTCGCGCGTGGGCATCCGCTGGTGCTCGCGGGCGACGGCGATGTCGGCGGCCTCATCGGCATTCACTTCCGTGAGGAGATGAAGCTGCCGAACCCGATCGTCTCGATCGACGGACTCGAGCTCAAGGAGTTCGACTACATCGACATCGGCGCGATGCTCGAGAGCTCGGGCGCCGTGCCGGTCGTCATCAAGTCGCTGATCTTCCCGACCAGCGCCGCGCTCGGCCAGGAATGGAAGGCGGTGGAGCGGATCGAGGGGGAGGCCGCGGCGAGTGCGTGATGGCAGGCATGCCTGCCTGATGCCGAGATGCTGTTCCAATTCTCGTGCGCAAATGCATTTTGCAGGGCGGAATAGCGCAGCGTATTCCGCCATTCTTTTATGGGCTTTGCACCGGTTATGGGTTCTGTACCGGCGCAATACGCTTCGCTATTGCGCCCTACGCGTCCCGAGGGGTGACACACTTAGCCATTGCGCCTCGACAATGCTCTAAAATCCTCGTGAGACTTTATGGCTGCTTCAGCAAAAGTTGCGCCTCCATATTCCGTGGTCGTGATCTCGGATTCGGAACCGGCCGAGCTTCCCAAGGACATGGAAGATTCCTGTATCGCCTCGACCAGTACGTGCATCGTCGTCGGTTGTCGGGCCGATGTGGATGGAGAAACCGAGTTCGTTTTGGGCGCGACGAGCGAGGTGGATCCGGGCAGCCATCCTATATTCGAGGGAATGCTCGAGACGCCAGTCGCAAGCTGGTGATAGAATCCGTGCTCTCGGAGACGATACTCGAGACGCCACTAGCCCATCAGCAAATCGTCGTTCGGATTTGGGTGGACAATCCCAGAGAGCCCAACAAGGTGATCGTCGGAATCGGGTGAGCGCGGGTCCTTACACTCACCACCTCCCCTTCCTTCTATTCCACCAGAACAACACATCAGCGAAGCGATCGTACGCCACGCGCGCGATCGGGCGGATGACGGGCAGCGCCAACAAATGGCCAAGCCACGCGTATCCCGGCGTGCGCCGCCAGATCTCGATTGCGCAGTCGGCGCCGACGTGAAGCCGCCCCGCCGCGTCGACCGCGTGCAGCCGCCGGCGCACGTCGTCGAGCGAGGCGCCGAAGCGCGCCAGCGCCTCCGGTTCGAGATTGATGTCGCGGAACGCGATGACGCCCGTGCGTACGGCGCGCGCAAGGCGGTTCTTCTCCCACGCGATGCCGGCGTCGCACACCGGGCATTTGGTGTTGTACCAGACGGTGAGATCGGGGTCGGTCACGGCGGCACGCGTCGGGGTCCGGTCGAGGTTCGGCTGGGCTCATGTCCGGCGTTGATTGCGAATATTGTAGGGCGCAATAGCCGAAGGCGTATTGCGCCGCTTCCACCCCGAATGGCGCCTACGCTCCGCTATTGCGCCCTACGACTACGCGCAACGTCGAGCGGACTCGAGCGGCGCGTGATAAAATGCACCCCGCCGCACGGCCACGCGACGAATGGAGATGTTGCCATGGCCACGTACGTGATGTTGGGCAGATATTCGCCCGAGGGCGTCCGCGGGATCAGCGCCAAGCGGACCGACGACACCCAGAAACTCGTCAGGGAAAACGGCGGGGACCTCAAGGCAGCCTATGCGCTGCTCGGCGACCACGATCTGCTGATCGTTGCCGAGCTCCCCGATACGGCGCGGGCGATGCAGACGTCGGCAGCACTGACCAAGCTGCTCGGCGTCCATTTCACGACCTGCCCGGCCGTGACCGCTGAGGAGTTCGACAGCCTCATGGGCCGATGAACGGCGTCGCGGCTAAGCGAAGAACATCCCGCGCGCCGACATACACGGCGCGCGCTGCTTCCCGTGCTTGCGTCGGAAGCGGGACATGGCGAAACGTTCGGAGCCGGCGCACTCCGCCGCCCTGACGCCCCGCCTGCTTCCCAGCCCGCCGGGCAATCAGGCGTGCTTGAGGCTCTCCGGCACCTTGCCGCCGCCCTCGGCGAGCTTCGTCATGACCTGCGTGTGCAGCCAGACGTTCATCTCACTGGAGCCGTCGAGAGCTCCGGTGTAGCCGAGCTCCTGCGCGAGTTGCTTGCGGGCGGCGAGGCTGCTGTCGAGATTCAACAGCTTCATCAGATCGACGATCGACCGTCTCCAGTCGAGGTCTTCGCGTTTCCCCGCGGCGATGCGCGCGATCATCGATTCCACCTCGGCGCGCGACATCGGCTTCGCGGCCGTGCCGGCCTGCGCGGACGCAGAGGTCGGTGCTGCCGCCGACGGGCTGGGTGCGGCCGTGCTCGATGCAGGTGCTGCCGCGGCGTGGGAAGATCCGAATATCGCGGACACGATGTTACCGAAAATGCTCATCGTCGCCTCCACTCATGATGATCCGAAGTCCTGATGGCGAAAATGCGCGCGCGCCGCAGCGCGCGCGGCCGTGACTCGGCGTCGAGCCACGATGCGCGTCACATCATCCGCTGGGCTTCCTGTTCGGTCGGAATCCGGCCGTCCGGCGTGAGCTGGTCGACGAAGTGCGGCAGGTGCTGGCTGAGGCCCTGCAGGAGCTCGTCGCGATTCATGCCGGTCTGCTGGCTGAGCTTGTCGATCGTGTCCGATCCCAGCGCCTGGGCGAGATCATTCGGGTCGATGTGCTTGTTCTCCCCGGAGGCGACCCACGATTGGGCCTTGTCGCCGTGACCGCTGTTCTGCAGGTCCCTGAGCAGGCTATCGAGTCCACTGCTCAAGACGGTTCCAGCGCCGGCGCCAGCGAGCAGGCCGCCGAGGCCGCCTGGAATCATGCTGCCCAGCCCGCCGCCTTGCGCGGACGTGCTGCCGCTCTGCGCAGAGCCGCCGCCGAACAGACCGCCCAGCAGTCCGCCGAGACCGCCGCTGCTGCTGGAGTCGGTCCCGGCCGGAACCGTCGAGGGGGCACGTTCAGGCTGCGCTTGCGTCGATCCGCCGCCGAAAATGCTGCCGAGCGCGCCGCTGTTTAGCGCCTTATAGGCGAGCCGCCCGAGCAGGGCCATCGT
>CAYVBN010000458.1:0-1841 GCA_964449645.1 uncultured Hyphomicrobiales bacterium | reverse complement strand
CTCGGCCCGGTCGAAGAGGCCGGAGAACACCTTGCCGCCGCTGAGCGCGCCCGCCGCGAGCGGCGTGACGAACCTTGCCGCCGCCGCGGTCATGACCACCGTCACCCCCGCCCCGCGCTCGCGCAGGCGGCGGATGAGGTCGAGCGACTTGTAGGCGGCGATGCCGCCGCCGATCACCAGCAGCACCCGACGGCCCGCGAGGTTTCCGGCCGGCGGGGCGGGCGTGGCCGAGGCGTCCTCCCGGGCAGGGCGCGCCGGTGGGGGCGAGAATGCGTCCGGGACAGAGGGCGAGGCAGGCAGGGGCGGCGCGCTCTCGTCGGCGCCGGCCAGGATCTGGCGGATCTCCTCCTCCATGGAGCGGCCATTGCGCGCCGCGCGCAGGCGCAGACGCCGTTTGACGTCTTCTCCGATGTTGCGGACGGTCAGGCTGCCCATTGCACCCCCGATGATTGCACTGCAATCATCGTAATCAGAGCGAGGCGCCTGATCAATACAAATCAGCCACGCAGAATGGCGTAGAGGACCGCCGCGAGGAGGCCGGCGATGACCCACAGCGCGGCGGCGGTCCAGCGGTTGCGGCGCGCTTCGGCCCGGCCGATCGCCGCCACCGTGTCGGGGGCCAGCACGATGCCGTCGCGGGTCACCGCGTCGAACTGATCGGCCAGATGGGCGGTGCGCGACAGCAGCCCCGGCACGAGGCCGAGAAAGCGCCCGACTTCGCTCGCGCCTTCCGCTACGCCTTCGAGACGCCCGGCCGGACCGAGATGGCGCGCGATCCACTCGCGCACGACGGGCTCCGCCGTCGTCCACATGTCGAGCTTCGGATCGAGCGAGCGCGCGACGCCCTCGACCACCACCATGGTCTTCTGCAGCAGCAGCAGTTCCGGCCGCGTGCGCATGTCGAAGAGGCCGGTGACCTCGAACAGCAGCATGAGGAGCTTCGCCATCGAAATCTCCTCGGCGGTGCGGTTGTGGATCGGCTCGCCGATGGCGCGGATCGCCTGGGCAAAGCTCTCGACCGAGTGGTGGCTCGGCACGTAACCGGCTTCGATATGCACTTCGGCCGTGCGGCGGTAGTCGCGCGTGATGAAGCCGTAGAGCACTTCGGCGAGAAACCGGCGCTCCTTCGGTCCGAGCCGCCCCATGATGCCGAAATCGACCGCGACCAGCCGGCCGGCATCGTCGATGAACAGGTTGCCCGGATGCATGTCGGCGTGGAAAAAGCCGTCGCGCATGGCGTGGCGCAGGAAGCTCTGGATCACCGAGCGGCCGAGTTGCGGCAGGTCGAAGCCCTTGGCGATCAGCGTGGCGCGATCGGAGAGATGCGTGCCGTCGATCCATTCGAGCGTCAGCACGTCCTTGGCGGTGCGATCCCAATCGACCTCCGGCACGCGGAAATCGGGATCGTCCTTGGTGTTCTCCGCCATCTCGGAGATCGCCGCCGCCTCGAGGCGGAAGTCCATCTCGATGGTGACGGAGCGTGCCAGGGTATCGACCACCTCGACGAGGCGCAGGCGCCGGGCCTCGGCCGAAACGGCTTCCGCCCGGCGCGCCGCGAAATAGAAGGCATCGAGATCGGCCTTGAAACGACGCTCGACGCCGGGCCGCAGCACCTTCACGGCGACCGGCACACCTTCGGTGGTGACGGCGAAATGGACCTGGGCGATCGACGCTGCCGCGATCGGCTTGTCGTCGAAACTGGAAAAGAGCGTTTCCAGGGGCGCATCCAGTTCGCGCGCGACGATCTCCTTGGCGATCGCGCCCGGAAACGGCGGCAGACGGTCCTGCAGACCGGTGAGATCGGCGGTCACGGCCTCGCCCAGCAGATCGGGGCGCGTCGA
>CAYVBN010000457.1:0-2227 GCA_964449645.1 uncultured Hyphomicrobiales bacterium | reverse complement strand
GGGATTGGGGTTCGGATTCGAGACCGGGGTCGAGCAGGGCCATGCATGAAACGGCGATGCCGCCCTCAATGCGTAAGCTCGTGCCTTCTGCCCGACCTTGCATGGCAGTGTCCAGGGGTCGGGGCAACACTGCACGTTTCTTCGTGCGTTCACCCCCGAGGGATTGTGACGACGACGACCGGGCGACGGCGGCGGCTGTCGCGTGAGCCGTGCGACAATGGCGAGACGGCTGTCGCCGGTCGCTGACGGCTCACGGCTCACGGCTGGCTCACTGTCGCAGGCTATCGGACTCGGAGATCGGCTACGGCCCACGGCTTCGGCCTGGCTGACGGCTGCCGGTCCGCGCCGACGGCTGTCGGCCGGTCACCCGCCGTTGACTGAGCCGGAGCCGACAGCCCGAGCCGTGAGCCGTTCGCAGTGACTCACCGGTGACCGTGTTAGCACCGGTGTGATTTTGCTCAAAAACACCGGATAAAATTGCACACTTGGGAAACATCCGTTCAGCAGTGCGTGCGGCGGAAGGCGCGCGACGCACTGGCCCTCTTCACATTCGACGTCCCTCCTGCGGAGCCGGGCGTCGTGTTCGGATGGGACACCCTCGTGCTGCTCAAGCATCTCCTGGATGAAGGTCTCACCAAGACCGACATCGCGAAGCGCCTCGGCGTCAGTCGCCGAGTGATTCACCATTGAATCAAGACCGGCCAACTCGATCGACCGGTCGAGCCGGTGGCGATCGAGGCCGCCACGGAAGCGGTGGCGAGGCGAGCGATCCTGCGACGCCCGAAGGCGCCACGGCGGACCAAGCTCGAGGCGTATCACGCGATCATTCGCGAGCGCCTCGCGACGTATCCCGAGCTCTCGGCGACGCGCCTGTTCGACGAGGTCCGCGCCGCCGGCTACGGCGGCGGCGTCACGCAGGTGCGCGTCTCTGGCGCGCGCATACGGCCAAAACCCGAGCCGGCGCCCGTGGTCCGCTTCGAAACGCCGCCGGCGCACCAGGCGCAAGTCGATTTCGCCGAGTTTCGGTTTCCCTGGGGCAAGCGCTACGCCCTGCTTGTCGCCCTCGGCTACTCGCGGCTCCTCTGGGTGCAGTTCTATCCCCGGCAGACACTCGCGACCATCGTCACCGGGCTCGAGACCGCCTTTGCGTATTTCGGCGGCGTGCCTCACGAGCTGCTCTTCGATCAGCTCAAAGCGGTGATCATCGACGATCAGCGCGCCGGCGGCGGCAAGCTCCTCGAGAATCCGGAGTTCCTTCGCTTCGCGCGGCATTGGAGTTTCCGCATTCGCGCGTGTCAGCCCTACCGCGCCCAGACGAAAGGCAAGGTCGAGCGACCCGTGCGCTACCTGCGCAGCAATTTCGTGTATGGCCGCGCGTTTGTCGGCGATGCCGATCTCAACGCCGAAGCCCTGCGCTGGCTCGACCTGACCGCGAATCAACGCGTGCATCGCACGATCCACGCCGTCCCACGGGAGCGCTTCGAGGCGGACGAGCGGACGCTGCTCCAGCCACTGGCCGCGCGCAGCTATCAGCCGCTGGTGCTGCCCGCGGAGCGTACGGCGCGGCGCACGGCGCTGCACACCGTCCTGCCACCGATCGCTGGCATCGTCCTCGAGCAGCGTCCGCTCGTGCATTATCAATCGCTCGTCCCACTGGCTGAGGAGGTCGCATGATGCGCATGGCCGCAACGCCCTCCCTCCGCGACCGGCTGCGCACGCAGTTCGCCGATCTCAAGATGCCTGGCGCCCTCGAAGCGCTCGACGACATCCTCGCCGGACTCGATGGCGGCACCCTGCCGGCCCCGGCGGCCATCGAGGCACTGCTCGGCGCCCAGATCGCGCTGCGCAACAATCGCCGCCTGCAAGCGGCGATGCGCTCTTCACGCTTGCCCGTGGTGAAGACGCTCGCCGATTTCGATTTCTCCTTCAGCCGTCGATCAAACGCGAGCAGCTCGACAGCTTGCATACGCTCGGCTTCGTCGAGCGAAAGGAAAACGTGATCTTCCTCGGCCCACCCGGCGTCGGGAAAACCCATCTCGCCATCAGCCTCGCGATCGCCGCGGCCGAGAGTGGCCGCCGGGTCTACTACGGCACGCTGGCGGATCTCATCACGTCGCTCGAGGAAGCCCAACAGGCCGGGCATCTTACGCATCGCCTGAAGACCCTCGTCTTCCCATCGCTCCTGGTCGTCGATCAGATTGGCTATCTGCCGATCACGCGTACCGGC
>CAYVBN010000456.1:0-1955 GCA_964449645.1 uncultured Hyphomicrobiales bacterium | reverse complement strand
GCCGCCCGCGGCCGGCTCGATTTTCACCTTCAGCCGCTTGCCCGCCGTGTCGATCGCCGTCACGCGCGAGCCGAGTTTGAATGTCATGCCCTGGCGCTGCAGGATGCGCTGGAACTGCTTGGCCACTTCGAGGTCCATGCCGGGCAGGATGCGGTCGAGGAATTCGACCACCATGACCTCTGAGCCGAGCCGCCGCCACACCGATCCGAGCTCGAGCCCGATGACGCCGGCGCCGACGATGAGCAGGCGCTCCGGCACCTTCTCGAGCACCAGGGCGCCGGTCGACGACACGACGCGCTTCTCGTCGATGTCGATCCCCTTGAGGCGGGCGACGTCCGACCCGGTGGCGATGACGATCGCTTTCGTCTCGACCGTCTGCGTCTTGCCGGCGTTCGTCACCTCGATGCGGCCGGGGGCCGTGATGCGTCCGACGCCGCGAAACGTATCGATCTTGTTCTTCTTGAGCAGAAACTCGACGCCCTTGACGTTGCCTTCGACGCCCTTGTCCTTGAACGTCATCATGCCGGGCAGGTCGAGCTTCGGCTTGCCGACCTTGATGCCCATCTGCTCGAACGCGTGGCCGGCCTCCTCGAACAGTTCCGAGGCGTGCAGCAGCGCCTTCGAGGGAATGCAGCCGACGTTGAGGCAGGTGCCGCCGAACGTCGCGTCCTTCTCGACCACCGCCGTTTTCAAGCCGAGCTGCGCGGCGCGGATCGCGCAGACGTAGCCGCCGGGGCCGGTGCCGATGACGACGAGATCGTAAGCCATGCGCGTTCCTCAAGCCTTTTTCCGACGCCGGACACGGCGATCAAGAGGATGGCTCCAGGGCGGGGGTGAACTCTAGCCGTCAGGAGAGCCATCGAAATTCGCGAAACCCCTCCCTAACCCGCCCCCGCAAGGGGGGAGGGAACGGGTTTTGTTTGCGGCAATTGCCGAGTTTCAAGAGCTTCGATGTTGATGGCTCGGCCTACCGCGCGAACCGCCGGTGGAAATCCGGCGGCGTCCAGGACTTCTGCATCTGTAGCTTCAGCATCTGTCAGAGCGCCTTGCGACAGTCCGTGCCAGATTTTCAGGCTGAGCCGCTTGCTCGGGTTCCCTCCCCCCTTGCGGGGGAGGGACAGGGAGGGGGATGTGTCGCCCAACGACACCGCGCCACGCATGCCCGCCGGTTCGAGAACCGTCACGATCGCGTTCGCTTTGCCTGACCGCGCGCCAGCCGACACGACAGGTCTCACAAGTCCAGGATCAGCCGCGCCGGATCTTCGAGGCTCTCCTTGACACGCACCAGGAAGGTCACGGCCTCGCGGCCATCGACGATGCGGTGATCGTAGGAGAGCGCGAGATACATCATCGGCCGCACCTCGATCTTGCCGGCGACCACGACCGGGCGCTCCTGGATCTTGTGCATGCCGAGGATGCCCGACTGCGGCGCATTGAGGATCGGCGTCGACATCAGCGAGCCATAGACGCCGCCGTTGGAGATCGTGAACGTGCCGCCCTGCATCTCCTCGATCTTGAGCTGGCCGTCGCGGGCGCGGCGGCCGAAGTCGCCGATCTCCTTCTCGATCTGCGCCAGCGACTTGAGATCGCAGTCGCGCACCACCGGCACGACAAGACCGCGCTCGGTGCCGACCGCGACGAGGATGTGATATTAGTTCTTGTAGATGAGGTCGCTGCCGTCGATCTCCGCATTGACGGCCGGGATTTCCTTCAGCGCCTGCACGCAGGCCCGCACGAAGAAGCCCATGAAGCCGAGCTTCACGCCGTGCTTCTTCTCGAACAGATCCTTGTACTGATTGCGCATCGCCATGACGTGGCCCATGTCGACCTCGTTGAAGGTCGTGAGCATCGCGGCGGTGTTCTGCGCGTCCTTCAGGCGGCGCGCGAGGAGCGCGTGAAGATGACACGGCTGCGCGCCACGATCGCGCGGCGGCTGAAGGAAGCGCAGAATACCG
>CAYVBN010000455.1:0-6406 GCA_964449645.1 uncultured Hyphomicrobiales bacterium | reverse complement strand
GTCTCGATAGGCCGTGAGCAACATCAGCAGCCTGCGGATCAGCGCATCGGCAGGCTGTAGCGCGTCGCCCGCCGCGCCGGTCGCACAGGCGGCCGCGCATTGTCCGCAGCCGGCGCACACATTCGCATCGATTGCGACATGATCGCCCGCCGGCGCGATCGCGCCCGTCGGGCAGAGATCGAGGCAGCGCCGGCAGCCCACGATGCGCGATCGCGCGTGGGCGCAGAGTTCGTCCGTGAACGTGATGTAGCGCGGCTTGTCGAACGAGCCGACGAGATCGCGCGCCCGCAGCACGGCGCGCAGCACCGCGGCCGGATCGCCCGGATCGGCACGCAGATAGCCGTCGCGCAGGTCGGCGGCGGGAAACAGCGGCGCACCGCCCGAGAGGTCGAGCACGAGATCGCAGCGTGACGTCGCGCCGTTGCGCGCCGGCCCGAACACGAGTGCGCCGCGCGAGGAGGGCAGGGGCACGGCGTAATCGTCGACCGTCAGGGTGAAAGCGCCGAGGTGACCCTTGGCCGAGACGATGGTACCGCGGACCACCGGGAATTCGGTGACGCGCGGCGGGATGATGTCTCCGGGCCGGCTGAGGAGCACCGTGAGATCGAGATGATCTTTCAGCAGATTGGCGGCTTCGATCGCACGTTCGTCGCGACCATAGACGAGCGTGACGCCCTCGCTCGCGAGATTGACGAACGGAACGGCCGGCGCCGGCTCGGCCGCCATGGCGAGCAGCGCGGCCATTTTCGGACCCGCCGCGCCGGCATCGGCGGACCACCCGGCCGTCTCGCGAATGTTGGCGAAGGCGAGCGTCGAAGCGCTTTCCAACTCCTCGGCCGTCTCGCTGAACAACGGCGCTTCCTGGGTGCAGCCGATCGTCACGGGGCCACCGGCCGCAGCTTCTGCGCGGAAGCGATCGAGCTCGGTGCGGCAGAGGTGGCGGGCGGTCGTGATGGCCGCGCCGCGGCAGCCTTTGCGCACGGCATCCATGTCGAGCGGCATCGTGTCTTCGCACGAACATATGAAGATGCTGCGCGTCTGCTCCGTCATGAACTCTCTCGCGCCGCCCCCTCGCTGGTCATTAGCCGATCCAGATTATAATTGGTATAGATAGGAAGTAGCACCCGAGAGGCACGATGCCGCTGGACCTCAGTCGTGCGCGGACGCGGATCAAGCCGGCGCTCGACCTGCCGCCGTTGTTCCACCTTGTCTCGCTGCGCGAGGTGGGGGATTCCTTTGCGCACGCGAAAGAGATCGCCGCCCGCGAAGGAGCCGGAACGCTCGTCTATGTGGGGCGCTTCGATCTCGCTGAATTCGCGGTGGTGCTCGAGCCGGAGGAACCGCTCGTCACGGCGCGGCTCGCCTTCTACGCCGGCTGCGCGGCGCTCGCCGATGCGCTTGCCGCGCATGCGCCGCCCGAAAAGGCGATCGAAATCGAGTGGCCCGACGCCATCCGGGTGGACGGCGGCTTGGTGGGAGGCGCGCGACTCGCCTGGCCGGCCGCGTGCGCCGAGGACGACGTTCCGGACTGGCTGGTATTCGGAGCCATGATCCGCACCGTTGCGATGGGCCAGGACGAACCCGGCGTGCGGCCCCTCTCGACCGCGCTCGACGAGGAAGGGTTCGGCGATACCGGTTCCGGCCGGTTGGTCGAAAGTTTCGCACGGCACTTTCTGGTGGCCATCGACGCCTGGCAGGACGGCGGCTTCGGCGAGGTTGCGAAGAGCTATCTCGGCCGCCTGTCGCGCGAGCACGGCGTGCGGCGCGATCTCGCAGAGAACGGCGACCTGTTGGTGCGGCGCATGGGCGCGGATCATGTCGAGCGCCGCGAACTTCTGCCGCGGCTTGCCGTTCCGTCGTGGTTCGATCCCGAATTGCGGGGCCCGTTGTGAAGCTGCTGCGGACCATTCGGCTCGATCCGTCGGACACGTTCGTGTTCGAGCACGCCGCCGAACCCGGCGAATGGGCGGTCTCGGGAGCCTTCGTGTTCTGGGATGCCGACCCGAGCGCGCTCGAAGGCAAGGTGCGCGCGGCGTTTCGGGCCGGCTTTCTCGGCGTCGACTCGTTGGGCCGCTCGACGCTGGTGCAGATCGTCGAGGCCCGCGAGAGCGACCGTGCCGCGCTCGTCGACCTGCTCGCGCGCAGGCTGATCGAGGAGTTCGGCGCGCCCGGCATCGCGGAGGCGCGCGCCGCCGCCGAGGAGGAGGTCGCGTTCGCGGCATCGCTCTGCAATCACCCGGTCGACACGCTCGTCGCGGTCCATCGCAGCCACGAGGGCGGCGAAATCCGTGAGACGTTTCGTACGCTGCGCCCGCGCAACGGTCCGAAACCGCTGCGCGCCTTTTCGTTTCTCGAGGTGGAAGGCGAGGATCAGGCCGACGAAGATGCCGTCGATCTCGTCGGCTTGGCGAACGGGCGGCAACCCGGAGAGGCCGCGAGGGAGTCATGAGGGACTTCTGGCTCTCCTGCGGCCATCATCTGCTCGATCGTGACGACGGCGGCGGTCTCGTTATCACCGACGAGTTTCTCAAGGCCTATTTCGCCCGCCCCGAACTCGCGCCGCCGGCGGAGGCATGCCCGGCGGAGCGGCATCTGCATGCCGCGCTCCTCGCCGATCCACGCCGTCCGGTGAGCGCATCGGACATCGCGGCGATCGCAGACGCGGACGCGCGCGAGAACTGGGAGGTGGTGATCGCCTTTCGCGACCATCTGATGAGACACGCGACGCTCGAGGCCGCTTACGTGGCGCTTTGCCGTCATGGCGTCGGGAAGACGCCGCCTCTGTTCCTCAATCAACTCGTGCACGCCATCCTGAGAAATGCGCTCGACGGCTGCGAGGACCCGTTCGTGCTGCGTGCGGCCGAACTGTTCTTCCGCCCGCAGCGCATGACCCTGCATGAGGGGGCGCTGCTCGCGGCCGATGAGGAGCGTATCGCGGGCGAAACGCCCGGGCCCGTGTCTCCTCTCGTCTCGATGCTTGGAATCGAAACCAGCGCGCAGATCGACGTGATGGTGGACGAGAACGCCGAGAGCTATTGGTCGCGCAGCGACACGTTCGATATGGCGCTCGATCTCACGGCTGGCCGGCGCGGTCTCGCCGCTCTGGCGCAGGTGATCGAGCGCTGGATCGCGCATCTTCTCGGAATGGCCGTCACCGTCGAGCCCCTAATCGAAGTGCGGGACGTGGTCCTGACCTGGTATGTCGGCCTCGATGCGGAGGGGACGAAGATCGGCGACGCGCTGTGGAACGGCGAAGAGCTCGACGACGCCACGCGCAACCGGATCGTCGGGCTCTTCCGACTGCATTTCATCGAAACGGCCGACGTCAGGGATGGCTTGGCCGGCGATCCGGTCTATCTCATCCTGGCGATGACGCCGGCGAGGGTCCTGCGGCTCAAGCCGCAGAACCTCGTCACCGGACTTCCGGTTCGCCACCTGGAGACTGCGTCATGACCGGGGCGATACCGCTCATGCGCCTGCCGGTCGGCGTCGTCATCGAGCGGCGCAAGGCCAAAAGTCCCTGGATCGATTTCGTCTGGCGGCCGGTCGCGGTGCTGCCGGGCGTGCCCGAAGCCGAGCGGGGCGCCCGGCTGGGCGGCGATGACGAACGCCTGATGCTCTATGCCGGATCGGCCGAGGTCGAGCTCTTCGCCTCCGATGCCGCGCAGTATTACGACAACCTGATCTCCGGCGCTCCGGGCCTGTGGGTGATCATGCGACCGGTCGACGGCGATCCGCCTTATCAGGTCTTCAGCGTCACGGCGGATCCGAGCGAAGGCGAAGCTTACACCGAGCCGGGCGCCGATCTCGTCGAAGCGGTGTCCATGCCGGACGACATCCGGGCCGAGATCGAAGCGTTCGTGTCCCAGCACTACGTGGAGGAGAAGTTCGTCAAACGGCAGCGGTCGAAGGCGGATCCCGAAGCGCTGGCGCGGCGTGGCCCGCTGTCGAAGGGAGAGAAGCGATGAGCGAGCCCGAAGGCTTCCTGTCGCGCTGGTCGCGGCGCAAGCACGCGGCGCAGACGGGCGAGGGTCCGAAATCCGAGACCTCGGACGACGCGCCGGCGGAATCGGAATCCAGCCCGGACCCGCGAACCGAACCGGCCACGGAAGTGGCGGACACGCCGGAGTTTGATCTCTCCACCTTGCCATCACTCGACGAGATCACCGCCGCCACCGACATCCGGGCGTTTCTCGCGCCCGGCGTTCCTGCCGAACTGACCCGTGCGGCCCTTCGCCGCGCGTGGGCCGCCGATCCGCACATTCGCGAGTTCGTGGGCATTGCGGAAAACCAGTGGGACTTCAACGTGCCGGAGAGCGTGCCTGGGTTCGGCGCGTTGAGCGTCGATGACGTGCGCCGGCTCGCCGCGGGAATTCTCGGCGAGGGCGGGGAAGCGTCCGATCAATCGAAGCGGGCTGCGCAACATCGACCGGACGATCGCAGTGGCGAGCTTTCCGCCGGCGAGGGAACGCAGCCCTCCGCATGTGCACCGTCATCGGCGCCCGACGGCCCCGACTATGCGACTGACGATGATGACGTCGCTCCTCAGGAAGACGTCACGCGTCCTGCTGCAACGCAAAACGCCGGGGAGGACGAATCGATCGAAGCGCGGCCCACTGTACGCCGCTCCCATGGTGGCGCTTTGCCGCAATGAGCTTTGGTCACAGGCGCTCATAGCCCTTGGCTATTGACCCCCTTTGTCATCGCGGCCTACCCTCTTTTTAGAAAAAGAATGAATCGAAACTGGGTGGATGCGGAACATCCGCGATGCGCGATCCGGGACTGAGCGAAGCAATTGAGGCCGTCGGCGGGGTCGGCTCCCTCGCGCGTCTTCTGGGTATTTCCCAACCTTCCGTCTCCAACTGGTCGCGCGTACCGGCGCAACGCATTCTCGCGGTCGAAGCGGTGACGGGCGTTTCTCGCGCGAGGCTGCGCCCCGATCTTTACGGCGAGGGCGCGGGGCAGATGAGCGCCGAGCCCGAGGAGGTCGAGGCTGCGCGCGCACGCGAATATGCGCTGCTCTCGACCCTGCTCGCACGCACGCCGGAAGCCGGCCTGCTCGCGCGCCTTTCCGACCTGCGCGGCGATGCGACGCCGCTCGGCATCGCGCACGCGGCGCTCGGCGAGGCCGCGAGCCGCGCCGTCCCGGAGCGCGTCGAGCGCGAGTTCTTCAACCTGTTCATCGGCGTGGGGCGCGGCGAACTCCTTCCCTACGGCTCCTACTACCTGACCGGGTTCCTGCACGAGCGCCCGCTGGCGCGCCTGCGCGAGGATCTCGCCAAGCTCGGCATCGAACGTGTCGAGGGCCAAGCGGAACCGGAGGATCACATCGCGATCCTCTGCGAGATCATGGCCGGCATCGCGAGCGGGCAATTCGCGGCGTCCCCGGGCGCCGATCGACAGATATTCGAGCGGCACATCGACCCGTGGGCCGGACGTTTCTTCGCGGACCTGGAGCAGGCGGAAGCCGCCGACTTCTATCGGTCCGTCGGAACGATCGGCCGGGTATTCGTCGAGATCGAGAGAGAAGCCTTCGCGCTGCCGTCCTGACCGGAGCCGCGACGGAACTCGAGGAGGTGGACGATGAAGAACGCAGACAAGTCCAAGGTCGGCCGGCGCGACTTTCTGCGCGTGCTGGGCGCCGGAGCCGTGACGGCGGCCGCGCCTCTCGTCGGTGAAGCGAAAGCCGACAGCGAGACCAACGACGAAAAGCGCAAGTCCCGCTATCGCGAGACCGATCACGTCAAGACGTTCTACCGGGTCAATCGGTATCCGAGCTGAGGGAGGCCAACGTGCTGATCAAGAGGACGGAACGTGCAGCGCGCCGCAGCAGCCTCGCCGCAGCGCTCGCATCGCAACCCGCCGAAGGCCTCGATCGGCGGACGTTCCTGCGCCGGTCGGGTCTTGCCGCCGGCGGTCTCGCGGCGCTCGGAGCGCTGCCGCTCGGCTCGGTGCGCAAGGCCGAAGCCGGGCCGCCGCCCGCGCCCGGCGCCAAGGTGACGATCCGCAAGAACGTCTGCACCCACTGCTCGGTCGGCTGCACGGTCACGGCCGAAGTGTCGAATGGCGTGTGGATCGGCCAGGAGCCGAGCTGGGAAAGTCCGCTCAACCGCGGCTCGCACTGCGCCAAAGGCGCCTCGGTGCGAGAACTGGTGCACAGCGACCGGCGGCTGAAATACCCGCTCAAGCTCGTCAATGGCGAGTGGACCCGCATCAAATGGGACCAGGCCATCAACGAGATCGGCGACAAGATGACGGAGATCCGCCAGAAGTCCGGGCCGGATTCCGTGTACTGGCTCGGCTCGGCGAAATTCTCCAACGAAGGGACTTATCTGTTCCGCAAGCTCGCCGCGTTCTGGGGCACCAACAACCAGGACCATCAGGCGCGCATCTGCCATTCGACCAC
>CAYVBN010000454.1:0-4271 GCA_964449645.1 uncultured Hyphomicrobiales bacterium | reverse complement strand
CGTTTCGGCCTACGCGCCGTTCGCGAACGGCGGTTTCGCCATCGCGCCGCACGTCGTCGAGCGCGTGCGGACCGCGACCGGCAAGGTCCTGTTCGTGCGTTCGGGCGCGACGCTCGGCCGTGTGGTCGAGCCGGCCTATGTGGGAATGATGAACGCTATGATGCGCGAGACGCTGTTGTCCGGCACCGCGCGCCACGCCGACCTGCCCGGCTGGCCGGCCGCCGGAAAGACCGGCACCAGCCAGGATTTCCGCGACGCCTGGTTCATCGGTTACACGGCCCACCTCGTCACCGGCATCTGGTTCGGCAACGACGATTCATCCCCGACCCGCAAGGCGACCGGCGGCGGACTGCCGGTCGAGGTCTGGAGCCGGTTCATGAAGGTGGCGCACCAGGGCGTACCGGTCGCCGACCTGCCGGGTGCCCCCGTCGCGAGTTTCGCGCCGCCCCCGGCCGCGCTTCCGCCCGCCAACATTCCGATGTCCGCCGCGCCGGCTCCGACAACGACCGCCTCGGCATCGTCGAAACCGGTTCGGCCAGAAGCGGCCGCCGGCCTCGACGGCTGGCTGATCGATCGCTTGTTCGGGCGGCGGTGAAGCGGGTCGCGCCTGCGGCTCATCCGGCCCGGCGCCGGCGCGCCGGGAGCGGATTGTCGTCCTGCTGCAGACCATAGCGATGCAGGTCGGTTCCGTGGACATCGAGCCAGACCTTGGCGCGATGCATGTCCGGGCAGATGCGCTTGAGCAGGCGCCAGAATCGGACCGAATGATTCATCTCGACGAGATGTGCCACCTCGTGGGCGGCGAGATAGTCGAGCACGTGACGCGGCGCGAGGATGAGGCGCCACGAGAACGAGAGAACCCCGGTGGTCGAGCAGGAGCCCCACCGGCTCGCCTGGTCGCGGATCGAGATCCGCTTGATGCGCACCCCGAGCCGATCCGCATAGTAGGATGTTGCGGCTTCGAGATCGCGCCTCGCCTCGCGCTTGAGAAAATCGGTGATGCGGCGCTCAAGATGCGGACGCTCGCCGGCGACGCACAGCAGCCGCTCGCCGCGCGGGCCCATTTCGCTCCACACGGTTCCGCGCTCGCCGCGCCGATGCACGATCCGGTGCGGCAGTCCCCGCAGCGGAAGCACCGTGCCGGGCGCGAACGGTGCGGCCTTCGGCAGCCGATCGAGGCGCGCCGCGATCCAGCCGCCGTGCTTCTCGGCAAATTCCTTGGCTTCCTTGACGCTGCCGCGCGGCGGAATCGTCAGCACGACCTCGCGCGTCGCCGCCTGAATGCGCAACGTGTAGCGGCGAGCCTGGCGATGACGACGTAAACGGACGAGATAAATGGCTCTATCGAAGACAACTTCAATCGCCTGAGGCTCGGTCGGGCGGCGGTACAGCAGAGCACGCAACGGCATGGGGGTCAGTCCAGGGAAGATTGCCGCAGAATAGTGCCATATTCGCCTAACCTTGCACCTTCTCAATTAAGGCAACATTCAACCACATCATCTTGCGGCCGTGGCGGGACCAGAGCTCAATATATTGCGATTATAACGAGAGAATCTAGATTCACTTCTTCTTAAATTGTGGCGGCCGCGAATTGAGTAAAAAATGTGTTTATTCTCAGGAGCTTACAACGAGTTTGTCGGCAAATGCGAAAAACCCGGCAAAACGGCCGGAATCCGCTGCCTGCCGGCCCCTACCGGCCGCTCAGGCCTTACCGACGAGGCGGCCGGCTTGGGCGATCCAGCGATCGCGGGCGATCCGGTCGCCGCTCAATCCGACCTCGGCGCTCAGACGCTCGATGTCCTGGCTGCGCAGCTTGGCGATCTGCCAGAAGTGATAGATCCCGACCTTGTTGAGCTTGCGCGCGAGCTTCGGCCCGACCCCGTCGATGCGGGTGAGGTCGTCCGGCGCGCCATGCGGCGTGTCGAGGAAGATTCCGGAGAGCTTCGTGGCGCCGCCTTCGGAAGGCGGCGCGTTGATGCCGGCCGCCGCGCCGTTCACTCTATCCTGGCGTGAGGCGGCCGGACGCGAGGCGGCGGGCTCGCCGGATTGCAGAGGTGCCGGCGCGGGGTGCAACGCCCCGCCCCGCGGATTGTGCGAGAGGATGAAATCGGCAATGCGCGGCGCGATCTCGGCGCGGAAACGCGAGCCGTTGAACACGCCGTAGTGGCCGACCGCCGGCTGCAGCCAATGCGCCTTGCGATCGATCGGAATATTCACGCACAGGCGATGCGCCGCTTCCGTCTGGCCGACGCCCGAAATGTCGTCGTGCTCGCCTTCGACCGTTAGCAGGGCGACGCGCCGGATCTTCGCCGGATCGACCCGTTCGCCCCGGTGCATGAGCTCGCCCCTGGGCAAGAGGTGCTGCACGAACACCGCCTCGACCGTCTGCAGATAGAACTCGGCGGCCAGGTCCATGACGGCGAGATATTCGTCATAGAATTCGCGGTGCTTCTGCGCCGAATCGCCGTCGCCGGACACGAGATGCATGAACAGCTTCTGATGCGCCTCGATGTGGCGATCGAGATTCATGCTGACGAAGCCGTGCAATTGCAGGAAGCCCGGATAGACGTCGCGCATGAAACCCGCATGCGGGAACGGCACCTTGGTGATCACGTTGCGGCGGAACCAGTCGACGCCGCGCGTTTCCGCGAGCGTGTTCACCGCCGTCGGATTGACCCGCGTGTCGATCGGGCCGCCCATCAGCACCATCGAGCTCGGCACCGACGGATCGCCCTTGGCTTCCATGACGGCGACGGCCGCGAGCACCGGAACGGCCGGCTGACAGACCGCGACCACATGCGTGCTGGGGCCGAGCAGGTGCAGCATCGACACGATGTAGTCGATGTAGTCGTCGAGGTCGAACGGCCCCGCCGAGAGCGGGACCGTGCGCGCGTCCGCCCACTCGGTGAGATAGACGTCGTGATCGGGCAGAAAGGTCTCGACGGTTCCGCGCAGCAACGTCGGATAATGGCCCGACATCGGCGCGACGATCAGCATCTTGGGCTGCGGCCGGTGCGGCGGCCGTTCGAAGACGCGGCGGAAATGCAGAAGGTCGCAAAACGGCCGGCGCCACACCGGCACGACCTCGACGGGCACGCGTTCGCCGCCCACCATGGTCGTGGAGATGCGCCATTCGGGACGCGCATAGCGGCGGGTCGACCGCTCGAAGAGCTCGGAGGCGGCCGCGATCGACTTGCCGAAGGTCGTCGCCGAGAGCGGATTGAGGGGATTCTTGAACAGGAGCCGGGTCGCATCGGCGACGGCACGCGACGGATTGAGCGCCGCGTGGCTCATTTCATAGAACCAATACATCGGCGCGGATAGGAGCAAGCCCCCATCCTGCGGTAGCGTGGTAGGTGCATCGCCGAATTCGCCAATGGCCATATCGGTATTCCTTGCCCACTTGCTGCAGTGCAGCAGAGTGGGGACGATTCTGCCCCCAGTCAACATATAGGGAGACGTTTTTCACATCGTTACGGTGGAAATTGCCGCGCAGCCACCGGCCGTTAATGCAGCTACCGGCCGTTAACGACGATCACGGAACCGGACCAGTGCGGCGCATCTATTCGCCGCTCTGTACCAGCGCTCCATTGCGGCGGGCGCTGTCCAGGAGCTTGAGGAAGGCGAACGCCCCGGCGGCGAAGAAGACGACGTTCAACACCAGCGCCTGCAGCATCAGGTCGGCGCGGAACGCGTGGTCGATGAGAATCGCCCGCATCCCCTCGAACACATAGGTGGGCGGGAGCATCCAGGCGATCACTTGCAGCCAACCCGGCAGCGTCGCGACCGGATAGTAGACGCAGGTGAGCGGCAGGAAGATGAACATGATCGTCCAGGCCATGTTCTCCGCCCCGAGGCCGTTGCGCAGCACCAAGCCGGATACGAAGATGCCGATGGCCCAGCTCGTCAGCATCAGGTTGGCGAAGAATGCCGCGAGCGGAAGGCCCAGCCCGTAGATGTTGAAATCGAAGAAGGCGATCGCCAGCAGCGACACCGGCACCATGCCGATCGACAGCCGCACCAGGCTCATGACCATCAGTGCCAGCACGAATTCGATCGGCTTGAGCGGGCTCATCATCAGGTTGCCGAGATTGCGCGCCCACATCTCTTCGAGGAACGAGACCGAGAATCCGAGCTGTCCGCGGAACAGAATGTCCCAGAGCAGAACCGCGCCGATGAAGGTGCCGGTCGCGCGGGCGAAAAAGCCGCCGGTGCCGGAGACGTAGTTCTGCAGGAAGCCCCAGGTGATGAGCTGCAGCGCCGGCCAATAG
>CAYVBN010000453.1:0-6092 GCA_964449645.1 uncultured Hyphomicrobiales bacterium | reverse complement strand
ATCTTCTGCGTGCGCGCGATCGCGTCCTGCGTCACGCCAAGCCAGTTCGGAGCGACCAGCATGAGCGGGAGATTGCCGCTCGTCTGCTCATCGTACACCAGGGTACCAATGAAATTGCGCCCATCCACACGATAACCGATCTTCTCGACTGTCATGCACTTTCCCTTGCTGGAACGACTTCACCAATGAATCCGCCGTCGAATGCAGTGAAGAACAGGCGTCCATCCGGCCAAGCGGCGATGCAACGCGCCCCCGCGTTCGCCACCGGAATCGGATATTCGCCGACGAGCGTGCCGTCGGGCTTCATGCGCCCGATCTTGTTGGCGAAATTGGCCGTGAACCACAGGTCGCCGTCGGACGCCACGCACACGCCGCGCAGCGAGGCATTCGGCGTTGCGACCGGAAATTCGCGGATGCGGCCGTCGCGATCGATGCGGCCGAGCGCATTCGTGCTCGTCTCGACGAACCAGATGCTCCCGTCCGGATGCGTCGCCATGGCGCGCGGCTGGCTGTCATGACTGGGGATGGCGAATTCGGTGATCACGCCGTCGACCGTGATGCGGCCGATGCGGTTTCCCGCGGCTTCGCTGAACCACAGCGCGCCGTCGCGCGCAGCGATCGAGAGCGGGCGCGCGCCCGGCGTAATCCCGCTGCTGAATTCGGTGATCTGTCCCGCGGGCGTGATGCGCCCGATCTTGCCGGCGTCCGTTTCCGAGAACCAGACGTTGCCGTCGGGGCCGACCAAGGTGCCGTCCGGTCCCGCCGCGGGGGTCGGCAGCGGAAACAGCGTGATCTCGCCGCGTGGGGTCACCCGGCCGATCTTGTTGGCGCGCTTGGCGCAGAACCAGAGATTGCCGTCCGCGCCCGGCGTGATGCCGATCGGCATCGCGTCGGCTTCGGGCAGTGCAAATTCGTCGAACGTGCCGGAATCGACGTCGAGACGTCCGATTTTCGACACACCGCTCTCGCAGAACCACAACCGCTGGTCTGGCCCTGGCACGCAGATGTATGGTTCACTCTTCGGGGTCGGGATCTGGTGGATGCGAAATTCCGGCGACGCGGAAGCGCTCATGGACGACCCCCCGATGTACCGAAATCCGGTACATGACACTCACGATGTGATAGGCTAGTCGGGTTCCACCGACATCGTCAACGCGCATTCCATTTTGCCAACGGCGAAGACGCGCGCGCTCAGTGCGGCGAGCTCTCGCAGCGCTGCGCGTTCGACGTGACCGGAGGTCGCGCGATCGTCTTCGGTTTGCTGAGGATGAAAAGCGCGCTCAGACTCCGCCGGGCGCGACGTAGCAGTAAACTTGTCGTTCGCTGCCGAGAAAGATGATGCCGTGCCCGGTCGGATTTCCCTTATCCCATTTCATCTTGCTGTTCGGGACCGGAATGCGTGTGCCGTTCGGGATCGCTCCCTTTCCGTCGGTGATGATGGCGACATAATGATCGCCTTCGACCTCGTAGCTGTCGGCTTCGTAGGCGTCGGCCTCGCCGCAGCAGCTCGACATCGGGAAGTCCGGGCGCATCAGACTCTGGAACCATTTGCGGACGTTGATCGGGACGTTCGACCACTGCCCATTGTCGCGTGCCAGTGCGGGAACACTGAGGAGTAAGAGGATCAGCAGAATTCTCATGGTTGGCCTCTCCTCATGAACAGAGGAGGGCGTTCCTGGTTCCGCGCGGTCAGCCGGAGAGGGGCTTGTTCACGCAGACGTTCCTTCGCCACAGGCTGGAAGCAGCGTGCATCGAAAATCGCGCGTCAAAGAAGAGAATATCTTCGAAATATCTCATCGACCGGGATGTCGACGAGGAAGACGGCATGACCGGTAAGGTGCTGCCGATCCGTGCGGCGGCATCAGAACCTGCCGCTCAGCGTCACCCGCACCGCCAGCGGCTCGACCGGATGCAGCACCCGGTCCATGACGCCCGTCTGGCAGACGGCCGCGGGCGGAGGCGTTCCTGATGCGCACGCAGCATACAGATTGTCCGACTTGATCAGCGACCCGTAGGCATACGTGATCTGGTTGGTCTGGCTGTTGAGCAGATTGAGAGCGTCGAGCTGCAGAAGCCATCCGTTGTCGAACCGATAGCCGACGCGAGCGTTGACGAGACTGATCGGCGGCGAGCGGAACGCATTGTCTTCGGTCAGCGGGCTGGCCCCGAGATAGCGCCAGCGCAACGCTCCGAACCAGCCGGTCTCCCTGCCAAGGGTGATTCCGGCCGAAGCCACGATCGGCGGGGCGTTGGGGATGTAATTGCCAGGTGCGTTTCCGATCTGCGATTGCGGGAATCCCGTGAGCGAGTTGAAGAGATCGGCTTGATCGCTGTCGAAGCCGAGAAACCGCGCGTGAGAGAGCGCCACGTCGGCGTCGACCGCTAGCCAAGGGACAGGACGATATTCATTGGTCCATTCGATGCCGTAGCGTCGGCTGGCGCGGCTGGCCGAGGTGTCGCCGGCGTCGCCGCTGAACACGAGCTCCGAATCTTGATCGAGGAGGAACAGGCTGACCGAGGTATCGAACCCGGGGACGATCTTGGAGCGAACGCCCACCTCGGCGCCCTTCGTGCGCACCAGGAGCGGCGACCGTGACAGCGGCGAAGACGGCGCGAACGGGTCGGCGCTGCGGTCGACCGGGCTTTCCGTGATGGTCGCGCCGCGCGCGTCGTTGCTGTGCATTCCGGTGCCGGCGCCGAAGAAAAGCTCGGTCTTGTAGAACGGCCCGAACACCGCGGTGAATTTGGGGCTCGCCATCGCGGCGCGGCTGCTGCCGGAATTGACCGGATCGTAGATCGAGTCGACGTCCGCCGAGTAAAGGTCACCCCGCAGGCCCACCGTCGTGCGGAACCAATCGGTCCAGTGCGTGGTGTTCTGCGCGTAAATTCCGACACTTCCCTCGCCGACCTTGTCGCTTCGAACGATGGAGAGGAGGTCGCGCTGGAACGTGTTGGTCAGTTCGACCCGGATATCGTCATAACGGGTCTGGATGCCGAACGAGGTCTCGTTGGGCAGGCCCGCGAACGTGCCGACGAGCGTCCGTTCGACATTGGCGCCGACGACGAGCCGGTCGTCGTGTTGATGGAATTGATCGCCGAGGACCGGATCCGAGAGGAAATAGGTGAAGTTGTTGAACAGATCGAGCTCGCTCTTGATCGCATAGGCGTTCGCTTTCCACCATCCGGCCTCATCGGTGCCGGCCAATCTGGCCGACAGCGAAAACCGGTTGGCATTGCCGCCGTCGCTCGTATCTTCCGAACCGAACCGGCCGATCTGTCCGGTTGCGATCGCGCGTTCCGGCACCTGGTCGGTCGAATTCCACTTGTTCGAGTAGGCCATCCCGGTGATGGAAAGGCCGTCGGTGGCGGTGCCTCGGGTATACCGGACGAGCCCGTTGAGCTTGCGCATGTCGTCCGGATTGGCCCACGGCCCGTCGTAAGCCCCCGCCTCGCCGGCGAACAGCAACGTGCCGTCGCTGACCTTGCTCGAGCCCATGCCGAAATAGCGTTGATAGCCGAAGCTGCCGAGCGTCATTTGCGCGATGCTCCGCTCGAGCCCGTCGATCAGATTGATGCGAAGATCGCCGGTGGACCCGAAGTCGCCGACATCGGCAAAGTACGGTCCCTTGCGAACGTTCAGCGACTTGACCGTTTCCGGCATCAGCCAGTTCAAGTCGGCGTAACCCTGACCGTGCGCGTGGGTCCGCATATTGACCGGCATGTCGTCGACCGTAATGGCGAGATCGGTGCCGTGGTCGAGATTGTAGCCGCGCAGGAAATACTGGTTGGCCTTGCCTTCGCCGCTGTGCTGGGTAACGACGAGACCCGGCGTCGCTTCCAGGATTTCGCCGGGACGCGAGACCGGACGCGCATTGAGCGTCGTGCCGGGCACGGTCGTCTGGCTCGCCATGTTCGGCGGAGATACCGGACCTTGCGCCACATTGGGCGCGTCCGAAGCCTCGGACGCCTCGGTCGGTGTGGCTTGCGCTGGTGCCGCCGTGCCGGGCTTGCCTGTGCTTCGCGAAGTCGCGGGACTCGGATGCACCGTGATGGTCGGCAACGGGACCGTTCCGGCGGGCGCATCGGCCGATGCGGGGCGCGAGTTGAGCGGCGGTGACGGTTCTGGTGCCGGTTGATCTGCGTTCGACGAGGGCTCCTGGCCGAAGGCCGCCCATCCGGAGATGCTCACCAGAACCAGCGGCACCACCCCGTGCCGCCACGCCGCCGGAACTCTACCCATGTCGACCCCTCTTCCCAGTCCGGGATCAGTTATTCGAACGCGAGTATGATGTTGTCAATAGGTCTGCATACTCAATCTCTGCCGGAGTTTCCCCGATGTGGATTGCAGTCCCGCTTTACTGGCGCATCGCGGCGGCTCGCGCGGGGACTTCGACGGGTTCTTGCCGTGCGGCATCCGCGTCGGCGAGGACGTGAGGACACGACTCGCAGCCAGCCGCATGAACCGGCGGCATTGTTCTGTCGGGAGTCACGCTCCGATGAAATCGGAATGCGCTCTGGGCATCACGTGCCGTCGTGTATGATGCCCGCCCCATCCGCGGAGACGACCATGCAGCGCGTGACCATTACCCTCGATGACGATCTGATGGCGGATCTCGACCGCATCATCGTGGCGCGCGGGTACCAGAACCGATCCGAGGCAATCCGCGACCTGGCGCGCGCCGGCCTGGAGCAGGCGGCGATCGAGGTCGCGGGCACACGCAACTGCGTGGCGGCACTTGTCTACGTCTACGATCATCATGCCCGAGAGTTGCCCAAGCGGCTGACGCGCGAATTCCACGACCATAGCGATCTCTCGCAGGCGACGCTGCACGTGCATCTCGACTCCGAAAGGTGCCTCGAAGTCACCGTGCTGAAAGGCCGGGGCGATGAGGTGCAGACGGTCGCCAACCAGGTGATCGCCGAACGTGGCGTGCGGCACGGCCATGTCGTTTTCGTGCCCATGGACGGTTCGCCGCAGCCGGCCGCGCATGTTCACCGGCGTGGGCGCGTTGGCTGAAGCATCGTGCGCGACGCACACGCGTTCTCTGGGGCGCGCTGAGCCGATCACGGCTCGGAGCCGAGCAGTCGAATCTTTTGTCCTTGATGCAACGCGTGGACACCGGCCGTGATGACGATGTCGCCGGCTGCGAGTCCGCTGGCGACGGCGACGGCCGCGGGGTTCTGATCGCGCACCGCGATGTCGCGCATCGAGACGGTGAGGCTCGACGGATCGACCACCCAGACGACGGGTTGTTTGTCCCGATGCGTAAGGGCGCTTGCCGGGATCTCGATCGCCGCGGCGCCGTCCGGCTGCAGGCGTCCGGTCACGGTCGCGCCGAGTGGCATCGCCGCCGGAGGATCGGTCAGGCCGATCCTGACCTCGAAGGTCCTGGTCGCCGGATTGGCCTGCGCCGCGATTTCGCGAATGCGCCCGTGTGCCGATACGGTGGCGTCGTCCCTCAGGCTGACCAGGATCTGCTCGCCTATGGTCAGAGAGCGAACGAGCTGCGCCGGCATGTCGAACACCGCGTCGCGTCCGTCCTGGCGGGCGAGGCGCACGATCATTTGCCCGGCCTGCACCACCTCGCCGGCGGCCGGCCCCACCTCCGTCACGATCCCGGGGGCATCCGCCGCCAGCTCGGTGAAGCCGACGAGATCCTGGGCGGTCTTCTGTTGCGCCTTGGCGGCATCGACGCGCGACTGCGCCGTCTGCATGGCCTGCTTTGCCTCATCGAATGTGGCTTGCGAGACCACGTCGCGCGCGAGCAGCGTTTCCTGCCGCTCGAAGTGGTTGCGCGCCTGCACCAACTGGCCTTCCGCTGCTGCGAGATTCGCCTGCGCCGATCGTAATGTGTTGCGCTCGTCCTGCGATTCGAGGCGAGCGACGACTTGTCCCGCCTCGACCCGATTCCCACGGTTGACATCGCGCTCGGCAATGCGGCCGGCGATGCGGAATCCGAGCGCCACATTGTCTTCCGCCTCGATTCGCCCGGTGAGCACGACGGGCGTGCTTGCGCCGCGCTTTTCGATCGTGACGGTCCGCACGGGGCGGATCGGAGCGGTCACATTCTCGGCTTCCCGCTGGCATGCCG
>CAYVBN010000452.1:0-1675 GCA_964449645.1 uncultured Hyphomicrobiales bacterium | reverse complement strand
CTGAGGCCATGCCTGTCTCCTCCCCGCTGCGCCGCCGCCTTCCGCTCCTCGCGCTCGCCCTCGTGCTGACGGCCGGCCCGGGCCTGCGCCCGGCCGCCGCGCAGGATTGCAAGGACGGGATGCGCAAGATCAACATCGGCGTCTCTGTGACGCCGCCGAATGTCGTCCACACGACGCCCTTCGTCGCCAAGGCGCTCGGCTTCTTCGCCAAGCACTGCGTCGACGCAGAGATCATGCAGTTCGAGGGCGCAGCCTCACCGGCCGCCAAGGCCGCCATCGCCCAGGGCTCGGTGATCATCAACCTGAGCGACGTCGCGATCGGCCGCGGGCTGAAGGCGCAGCAGTTCTGGGGGATCGCCCCGCGGCTGCCCCAGGTCTATGCGGTCGCCGCCGACATCAAGACCGCGGCCGATCTGAAAGGACGCAAGCTCAGCGCCTCCGGCGGCGGGGTCGGCGGCTTCCAGTGGCGCATGGCACGCGAGGTGCTGCGCACCGCGAACCTCACGATCGACGACGCCCAGTTCATCTCGCAGGGCACCGCCGGCCGCGTGCCGGGTCTCGTCGCCGGGCAGGTCGACGGCGTCGCGCTGCATCCGGAAGACATGCATCTCGCCATCGAGAAAAATCCCAAGCTGCATCCGTTGCTCGATCTCTCGAAGCTGCTTCCGAACTTCGTCTTCAATGTCTACGCCGCCTCGAGCGATCGCATCGCACGCGATCGCGTGCTCCTGCGCGACACCGCCGCCGCCATGATCGAGGCCAATCGGACGATCTACCGCGACAAGGAGAAGGTCGTACCGATCATCGCTGAAGCCTCGAAGCGGCCGAAGGAATCGGTCGCGTACGCCTGGGACGTGCTCACCCGCAATTGCGTCTGGTCGGTGAACGAGGGCTTCACGCCGGAGCGGACGCAGTGGACGATCGACTACGACGTGTCGATCGGCGATCTCGACCAGGCGCACAAGCCGACGGTGGAACAGGTCTTCAACCTGGCGCTCGCGCGCGAGGCGGTGGAAGCCGCCGGCGGCCGCGTGAGCATCGGCAACTGCAAGGAATGACGCGATGAACATCGAGGTCCGGCCGCCGGCCGGCGCGCTGCCCTGGGCCGAGGTGCGCAACCGCCTCGACCAGAACGGCCCCTTCAGCAACATGTTCGACACGCCGCTCTATCGCGACGCGGTCTACGAGCAGTTCTCCAAGCAGGAATACGCACGGCGCTACGCGGCGCTGCGCGAGAAGATGCGCGAGCACAAGCTCGATTGCGTGATCGTGCCGGGCGGCCCGAGCCACTGGAGCTTCGGCGGCGGCATGACCTGGCTGACCGGCCACTGGGAATGGCACGCGCTCGCGAGCTACGTCGTGGTGCCGCTCGAGGATGAGCCGACGCTCATCTACTCGATGGGCGGCACGCACGCGGAAGCCGTGCGCCGTCAGGTCGCCCCCGCCCTCACCGATGTGCGCCAGAGCCGCGGCGGCCGCTATGCCGAGGTGATGGTCGAGCGCATTCGCGAGGTCGGGCTCGCGCGCGGGCGCATCGGCCTCGTCGAGATCGACGCGCGGCACAAGGACTACATGCCGGTCAACCAGTACAACGACCTGCGCGCCGGCTTGCCGGACGCCGAGATCGTGTTCACGCGTAGCTTCGTGCACGAGCTCCTTGTCATCAAAAGCGCGG
>CAYVBN010000451.1:0-4112 GCA_964449645.1 uncultured Hyphomicrobiales bacterium | reverse complement strand
GTGCGGCATGGACCGAAGGACCATTCACGGGTCGAGAGGACGTGATTGGCTCGTCGAAACTCTGGAGCATTCCCTCCCCTCTTGCGGGGGCGGGTTAGAGAGGGGCCGCTTGCAAGCGGACGTTCCGCTCGCGCCATTGCGGGACCATCACCCCTCCCGGCTCGCGCCCCCGCCCCGCCCACCCCCCACGGGGGGATGACACCCGGGAGATACCCCCGCTTGTCCAAGCCACAAATCTCATACAGCCCATACGATCGTACGCCGTGGGCGTCGAGCGCATGCCCGATCTCGTCGAGGATGACGGGATCGTCGATCGTGGCCGGCATCGTCCATGCCTCGCCGTCGGCGATCTTCTTCATGGTGCCGCGCAGGATCTTGCCCGAGCGCGTCTTGGGCAGGCGCGCGACCGTGATGGCGAGCTTGAATCCCGCAACCGGCCCGATCTTCTCGCGCACCAGCGCGACGATCTCCTTCTCGATCTCGGCCGGCGATCGCTCGACCCCGGACTTGAGCACGACGAAGCCGCACGGCACCTCGCCCTTGAGGCTGTCCTTGATGCCGATGACGGCGCATTCGGCCACGTCGCGATGCGACGCCAGCACCTCCTCCATGCCGCCGGTCGAGAGCCGGTGCCCGGCGACGTTGATGATGTCATCGGTGCGGCCCATGATGTAGAGATAACCGTCGTCGTCCGGGAAGCCGGCGTCCGCCGTCTTGTAGCAGCCGGGGAATTCGTCGAGATAGCTTTCGCGGAACCGATCATCCTGCTGCCAGAGCGTCGGCAGGCAGCCGGGCGGCAGCGGCAGCTTGATGACGATCGAGCCCATCTTGTTCGCGCCGACCGGGCGCGCGCTCTCGTCGACGACGCGCACATCGTAACCCGGCATCGCGACCGTGGGCGATCCGTGCTTCACCGGGAGCTGTCCGAGCCCGAGCGGGTTGCCGACGATCGCCCAGCCGGTCTCGGTCTGCCACCAATGGTCGATCACCGGCACCTTCAGCACGGCCTCCGCCCAGGCGACCGTGTCGGGATCCGCGCGCTCGCCGGCGAGAAAGAGCGCACGAAACTTGGTGAGGTCGTAGTTGCCGATCAGCCGGCCTTGCGGGTCTTCCTTCTTGACCGCGCGGAAGGCCGTCGGCGCCGTGAACATGGTCACGCAGCCATGCTCCGAAATCACCCGCCAGAACGCGCCGGCGTCGGGCGTGCCGATCGGCTTGCCTTCGTAGAGGATGGTCGTGCAGCCGTGGAACAGCGGCGCGTACACGATGTAGCTGTGGCCGACCACCCAGCCGACGTCGGAGGCGGCCCAGTAAACCTCGCCGGGCTCGACGCCGTAGAGGTAACGCATCGACCATTTGAGCGCGACCATGTGGCCGCCATTGTCGCGCACCACGCCCTTGGGCCGTCCGGTCGTGCCGGAGGTGTAGAGGATGTAGAGCGGATCGGTGGCTTCGACCGGAACGCATTCGGCGGTCCTGCCGGCGGCAAGCGCGGCGGCGCGCAGCGAGGCCCAATCGTGGTCGCGGCCTGCGGTGAGCGGGGCTTCGGCCTGCGGGCGCCGCAGGATGATGCAGGCGTCGGGCTTCTGGCTCGCGAGCGCGATCGCTTCGTCGAGCAGCGGCTTGTAGGCAACGATCCGGCCCGGCTCGAGGCCGCAGCTCGCCGAGAGCACCAGCTTGGGCTTGGCGTCGTCGATGCGCGTCGCCAGTTCCTTGGCGGCGAAGCCGCCGAACACGACCGAGTGGATCGCCCCGATGCGCGCGCAGGCCAGCATGGCGAATACCGCCTCCGGCACCATCGGCATGTAGAGGATGACGCGGTCGCCTTTTCCGACGCCGAAGTCACGCAGCACGGCCGCGAGCGTGCGCACCTCCGCCAGCAGGTCGGCGTAGGTGAACACGCGCTTCACCCCGGCGAGCGGCGAATCGTAGATCAGCGCCACCTGTGCGGCGCGGCCGTCGCGCACGTGCCGATCGACCGCGTTGAAGCAGGTGTTGCAGGACGCGCCCACGAACCAGCGGCCATAGACGCCGGCGGACGGATCGAAGACCCTGCGGGCCGGCGCGTACCAGTCGATGTCGGCGGCGGCTTCGGCCCAGAACCCCTCGGGATCGCGCTGCCACTGGCGATAGGCCTGCGCATACCGGCTGGTGCCGACGTCCATGGCGCTCCTCCCGGTTCGTTGTTCGCAGCGGCCACGGGCGCGAAGCCCGGCGCGGCATTTTTCAGCATTCTGAACCCGCGCGGCCGCTTTGCAAGCCGCGCGTCCGCATCAATTCCGCCTTGCAGACGACGCGCAGGACCGGCCGGCTTTGATCTGGCGCCGGCGGGCGGGCTGAGCTAAGAGCATGGCCCCGAAAAGTAGACACCGGTTTTCGGACGAGTTCATGCTCAAACCAGAAGGCGCGAGCGAGATGACGGTTAGAAACGACATCCCGCTCCCGCCGGCGCGCCCTCCCCGATCCTGATTCCGTGATCACCGATCCGCTGTTCTTCCTCGTCGCCGTTCCGGCCGTGGCCTGCCTGGGATTGTCCAAGGGCGGCTTCGCCGGCGTCGGCATGGTGGCGACGCCGCTCGTCGCCCTCGTGCTGCCGCCGCTGCAGGCGGCCGCGCTGCTGCTGCCGATCCTCATCCTGCAGGACGCGATCTCGATCTGGGTCTACCGGCGCGATTGGGATGGCCACAATCTGCGGATCATGCTGCCCGGGGCCGTCGCCGGGGTCTGCCTCGCCTGGCTGCTCGCCGCCCACGTGTCGGACGCGTTCATCCGCCTCGCGGTCGGATTCATCGGCATCGCCTTCGTGCTCAATGCATGGTTCGGCCGCACGCCGCACAAGGGGATGGAGCCGAATGCGCGCAGCGGGCTGTTCTGGGGCGGCGTCTCGGGTTTCACCTCGACCCTGAGCCAGGCGGGCGGCCCGCCGTTCCAGGTGCACGTGCTGCCGCAGCGCCTGCCGAAGATGACGCTGGTCGGCACCACCACGATGTTCTTCGCCGCCGTCAATGCGATGAAAGTCGTGCCCTATCTGGCGCTCGGGCAGTTCTCGACCCGCAATCTCGCGACCTCCGCGGTGCTGCTGCCGCTCGCGGTGGTGACGAATTTTCTCGGCGTCTGGGTAGTGCGGCAAACGCCGACCGAACTGTTCTACCGGATCGCCTATGTGCTGGTCTTCATCATCTCGTCGGCGCTGATCTGGCAGGGATTCCCCGCTATCCTGCATCATTGAGGCGACGGACCGCGGGCCACGGCGCAGGGCTTTCGGCCGGCAGAGCGGGCCGCTGGAGCGGGCGGACTTTCTTCGAGTCGCAATCCCGCTCTAGTGTCTCGATTCCGAAGTTCGCAATACCTCGCAGCGGGCTCTGATGCGAACTTCGGAATCTAAAGGGACACTAGCAAGTTGACGATTCTCGTGTGGCTTTTGGATTTGAAGTTCCTATCGGAGTTTTGCTGCACAATCTTAGGAACTTCAAATCCGCCACACTGGCCCTTTGAATTTGAGCATGATCTTTCCGAAAACAGGTATCCACGTTCGGGATCATGCTCTTGCGCGAGGGGAAGCCATGACGACGCCCTATGATGTCGATCTCGACCGCTGCGCCGCCAATTTCCAGCCGCTGACGCCGCTCACGCTGCTGGAGCGCGCCGCGGCGGTTTTCCCCGGGCACACGGCCATCATCCACGGCGCGCAGCGCTGGTCCTATGCCGAGTTCTACGCGCGGGCGCGTCGGCTCGCCTGCGCGCTCGCCCGCCGCGGCATCCGCCGGGGCGACACGGTCTCGGTCATGCTGGCGAATACGCCCGCAATGCTCGAGGCGCACTACGGCGTGCCAATGGCGCGCGCGGTGCTCAACGCGATCAACACCCGGCTCGATGCGGCGGTCATCGCGTTCACGCTCGACCACGCCGAGGCCAAGGTGCTCATCGTCGATCGCGAATACGCGGCGGTGGTGAAGGACGCCTTGGCGCGGGCCCGCACGAAGCCGCTCGTCGTCTGCTACGACGATGCCGAATATGCCGGCCCGGGCGAGCGGATCGGCGACATCGATTACGAATCGTTCCTGCAGGAAGGCGATCCGGATTTCGCCTGGAGCATGCCAACAGACGAGTGG
>CAYVBN010000450.1:0-1841 GCA_964449645.1 uncultured Hyphomicrobiales bacterium | reverse complement strand
CCGAGCGGCGCGGCTCCGCCATGGCGATCTGGGGCATCGGCGTGATGCTCGGTCCCATCATGGGACCGACGCTGGGCGGCTGGCTGACCGACAACTACAGCTGGCACTGGGTGTTCCTGGTCAACCTGCCGGTCGGCATCATCACGGTGATCGGCCTCACGGTGTTCATGGACGAGACGAAGCCGCAGCAGCACCTGCGCTTCGATTGGTTCGGCTTCCTGGCGCTCGCGGTCGGCATCGGCGCCATGCAGGTCATGCTCGACCGCGGCGAGCAGGTCGGCTGGTTCGATTCGCCCGAGATCATCCTCGAGACGATCGTGTCGATCGTCGGCTTCTACTATTTCTTCGCCCACTCGCTCACGACGCAATCGACTCCCTTCGTGCGCTTCGAGCTGTTCAAGGACCGCAACTTCCTCGGCGGCTGCGTGTTCATGGTGGTGATCGGCGTCGTCCTGTTCGGCACGATGGCGCTGGTGACGCCGTTCATGCAGAACCTGCTCGGCTATCCGATCCTGACGGCCGGTTTCCTGCTCGGCTCGCGTGGCGTCGGCACGCTGCTCGCCATGATGGCGGTCGGCCGGCTAATGCAGTTCACCGAGGCCCGCAACCTCGTCTTCGTCGGACTGCTGCTCACCGCCGGCACGCTCTACCAGATGACCGACTTCACCCTCGACACGTCGGCGAACACGATCGTGACCGTCAGCATCGTGCAGGGCGTGGGGCTCGGTCTCGTGTTCGTGCCGCTCAGCACCGTCGCCTTCATGACGCTGCCCGGCCATCTGCGCACCAGCGGCACCGCCATCCTCACCCTCGTGCGCAACATCGGCAGCTCGGTCGGCATTTCGATGGTGATCGCCAACCTGACCGAGAAGACCACCCTGATGCACGCGCGGCTCACCGAATACGTGACGCCGTTCAACAACCCGCTGCAGATGCCCGACGTCGCCTCGATCCTCAATCTGCAGACCGACACCGGGCGCGCGATGCTCGACGCGATCGTCACCCAGCAGGCGTCGGTGATCGCCTACGCCAACGACTTCAAGCTCCTGATGGCGCTGACGCTGGTGATGATCCCGTTCGTGTTCGGCATTGGCTCCTCGCGCACGCAGAAGCCCGGCAAGGCCGACGAGGCGCACGCGGCCGTCATGGACTGACGCTGTCTCGGAAAATCTCAGCTCCATTGCGCCTGCTGAAACCCGGCCGCGTCATCGTTCCGACGTTCTGATGGCCTATCCGTCGCGGGCGGCCTGCGGCCGCTTGCGGCGGGACAAATTTCCTTCGGGTCGCACTGCGGGGGCATATTCACGATGGACATGACGACGGACGCGAAGATCCGGCCGTTCCTGATGTTCGAGGGCAAGGCCGAGGAGGCGATGAGGTTTTACGTCTCGCTGCTTCCGGACAGCCAGATCGTCGACATCGTCCGTTACGGACCGGGCCAAGCCGGAGCGGAAGGGTCCGTCATGAAGGCGACGTTCTTGCTCGCCGGTCAGCTCGTCATGTGCATCGACAGCCCGGTCAAGCACGGCTTCACCTTTACGCCGGCCTTTTCGTTCTTCATCGCGTGTGAATCCGAAGAGGAGATCCGCCGCCTCTTCGCCGCATTGTCGGACGGGGGCGCCGCATTGATGCCGCTCGGCGAGTACGGGTTCAGCCGGCGGTTCGCGTGGGTCAACGACCGTTACGGCGTGTCCTGGCAGTTGAACCTCGCGTGAGCACGCCGGAGCGGCCGATCAGCGCGCTCGGCTCGGACCGAATTCCGCGCGGATCTTGTCCGTATGCTCGCCGAGCGCCGGCACGGGGCCGTAGCGGCGCTCCTCCCCTTCCCATAACGTTGCCGG
>CAYVBN010000449.1:0-3435 GCA_964449645.1 uncultured Hyphomicrobiales bacterium | reverse complement strand
CCTCGTCCGCCGGATGGTCGGCACGGTGCTGCGGCGGCTCGGCCGCTTGCGCCACCTGCTGGCGAAACGCCTCGATCGGGGGCTGCCTCAGGATGCGCCGCGGGTCGAGACCGCGCTTCTCATCGGCGCGGCGCAAATCCTCTGGCTCGACGTGCCCGACCATGCCGCCGTCGATCTCTCGGTGCGGCTCGTGCAGGCCGACCGGCGCGCCGGGCGCTATGCCGGCCTGGTGAACGCCGTGTTGCGGCGCATCGCCCGGGACCGCGACGCGCTCGCCGAGCTCGATGCAATGCTCGACACTCCCGCCTGGCTGATGGCCCGCTGGGTGCGCACCTACGGCGAGGACACCGCGCGCGCCATCGCGGCCGCGAACGCGCAGGAGCCGGCGCTCGATCTCACCGTGAAGAGCGACCCGGCCGGATGGGCGGAGCGGCTGCAGGGCCGCGTCCTCCCCACCGGCTCGGTGCGCACGCTCGTGCGCGGAACCGTCACGGCGCTGCCCGGCTTCGCCGAGGGCGCCTGGTGGGTGCAGGATGCTGCTGCGGCGCTCCCGGCGCGGCTCTTCGGAGACCTGCGCGGCCGGCGCGTCGCCGACCTGTGCGCGGCGCCGGGCGGCAAAACCGCCCAGCTCGCCTTCGCCGGCGCACACGTCACGGCCGTCGATCGCTCGCCCGCTCGTCTTGCGCGCGTGCGCGACAATCTCGACCGTCTCGCGCTTGCAGCCGAGCTGGTCGCGGCCGACGCCACCGAATGGAAGGCCGATCCGTTCGACGCGGTTCTGCTCGATGCGCCCTGCTCCTCGACCGGCACGATCCGGCGCCATCCCGACATTCCCTGGCTGAAACGGGAGGCCGATGTCGCGGCGCTCGCCGAGGTTCAGACGCGGCTCATCACGCATGCGGTCGAGTTGCTGCGCCCGGGCGGCGTGCTGATCTACTGCACCTGCTCGCTCGAGCCGGAGGAAGGCGAAGACGTCGTTGCGAATTTGCTGAAGAGCGATGCGCGCATGCGCCGCGCGCCGATTTCCCCTGACGAGATCGGAGGATTACGGGAATTGCTGACACCCGCGGGCGATCTGCGCACTCTGCCGTGTCATCTGCCCGATACCGATCCGCAGATGGCCGGCCTCGACGGATTTTTCGCGGCACGGTTGCAGAAAATATAGAACCGATCCGAGCAACGGCCGGCACGGATCCCGCGCCGAGCATGCGAAGCGCGCGCCGCGGCGTCCGCTGCTCTCACCCTAACCTCCTGGCCAGGGTTGGATTATCCATTTGTACGCGGTAGCTGCTTCGCTATGGTGTCCGCCGATGACGGGACACGTCGCCCGCAAGTTCGGAGAGGCTGAGCGTTGATTTCCCGCGTCGCCATCGCGGAGCGTTTGCGATTGTCGTGGCTGGTGCTGCATCGCGGCGTCAATCACGTCACCGCGCGCACGCTGACGCAGCGATTTCTGCACGTGCCGCTGACCGGGCGGTCGGAGCGGCTCGTCATCGCTCCGCAGGACCTGCGCACTGCCGATCCCACGCGCGCGAGCGAGATCTACGCCGGACGCTTCGCGTTTGCCGGCAAGATCGTCGTGTGCGACGGCCGCTCTCCGTTCGAGATGATCCCGCCGTCGGACGAATGGGCCGAGGTGCTGCTCGGCTTTGGCTGGCTGCGCCATCTGCGTGCCGCTGACACCAACATCACGCGCGCCAACGCGCGCGCGCTGGTCGACGAATGGATCACGCTGCTCGGCTCCTGGAACGCGCGCGCCTGGCGGCCCGAAACGGTCGCCCGCCGGGTCATCTCCTGGCTCACGCATGCGCCAGTGATCCTCGATGACGCGGACGTGCGTTTCTATCGGCGCTTCCTGCGCAACCTGAGCCGCCAGGTCCGCTACCTGCGCCGGACCGCGAGCGACACGCGCGCGGGCGTGCCGCGCCTGCAGGCGCGGATCGCGCTCGCCTATGCGGCGCTTTGCATGTCCGGCCAGATCGGCCATCTCCGCCGTGCCACGGGCCAGCTGGTCGAGGAGCTCGAACGCCAGGTGCTGCCCGACGGCGGACACATCAGCCGCAACCCCGGCGCGCTGATCGAGCTGCTACTCGATCTCCTGCCGCTCAGCCAAGCTTATACCGCCCGCAACGTCTCGCCGCCGAGCGCCCTGCTCAACGCGATCGACCGCATGATGCCGATGCTGCGCTTCTTCCGGCACGCCGACGGAACCTTCGCGCTGTTCAACGGCATGGGTCCGACGCCGCCCGATCTGCTTGCGACGATTCTCGCCTACGACGATGCGCGCGGCACGCCGGTCGCCAACGCACCGCATTCCGGCTACCAGCGCATCGAATGCGGCAGCTCGGTGCTGCTGATGGACACCGGCTACGCGCCGCCCGTCGAGGTGAGCGCCGAGGCGCATGCCGGATGCCTGTCGTTCGAGCTGTCGACGCGATCGCAGCGCATCGTGACCAACTGCGGATTGCCCGCCACCGGCCGGGAGAGCTGGCGTCACGTCGCCCGCGCCACGGCGGCGCATTCGACCGTGACCTTCAACGATACGTCCTCGTGCCGGTTCGTCGACGTCGGCGCGTTCCGGCGCATGTATGGCACCCCGATGGTCGGGGGTCCGGACAACATCACGCTCGGGCGCGAGGAACGCAACAAGACCGTGACGCTGCGCACGTCGCATGACGGCTACGCCGAGCGTTTCGGCGTGGTGCATCACCGCACGCTCGTGCTCTCGGGCGACGGCAACCGGCTCGACGGCGAGGACCTGTTCCTGCCGGCGAAAGGCAACTTCCTCCCGAGCAACGCGCTCGACGAGTTCGCGGTGCGCTTTCATCTGCACCCGGCAATCCGCGCCAACCGGCTGACCGACGGGCACAGCGTCATGCTGATGCTGCCGAGCAAGCAGGTCTGGACCTTCAACGGCCACGAGGACGAGGTCGAGATCGAGGAGAGCGTCTATCTGGCCGGACCGGACGGGCCGCGCCGGACCGTGCAGATCGTGATCTACGGCCGCGCGCGCAAAATCCCCCGCGTCTATTGGACCTTCATTCACGTTCCACAGTTACCGGGGGACGCCACGTCCGACGGCGGCAGGGACTCCGAGCCGCTGTCGTGACCGACGATCGATCCGCGTCGCCGGGTTCCGCGCCTTCGCATTTCGTGCTAGTGCCCCGAACCCGAAGTTCGCAAACCATGCCGGCCGCCCGTCGATTGAAGCCGTTCTTCGTTCGGTTGCATGCCGGCGCTCCGATCATTTGAATTCCGAGCCATGACCGAGCATCTCCGCCGCGTTCGCCGCGCCCTTCTTTCGGTGTCCGACAAGGAGGGTCTCGTCGATTTGGCCCGGACCCTTGCGGACCATGGCATCGAGCTGGTGTCGACCGGCGGCACGAAAGCCGCACTCGCGCAGGCGGGCCTCCCGGTCGCGGATGTCGCCGACCT
>CAYVBN010000448.1:0-2801 GCA_964449645.1 uncultured Hyphomicrobiales bacterium | reverse complement strand
AACGGTGTCCGAGTTGTTCGCGCCGTCGTCGCAGTACTCGTCGCCCGCGACGATGCCGTCACCGCAGATGGTGTCGCACGACGAGCGCGGCGCCAAAATGGAGCGCGCCGTCGCGCTCAACGCCTGGGGCGCGCCGCTGCGTCTCAACGCGCCGTGGTGGTTCTGGAATCTGTTCGGCGAGCAGGCGGTGTTCCTGCTCAGCCGGCGCGGTTGAGTGCGGCGGCGCGGTCGGGTGCCGGGCCGAACCTTTTCGACTCCTGAGCGTTAAAGCGTCTGCCGCCCGACCGCGGCGCGCGGACTTCGATATCGAGGAGGCCGATGCGCGGAGCAACGCCGGTCCATGATGCGCCGCCGGAAAGCGCGGCGCACGCCTTCATCGAGACCGACGTCCCGGCGCGCCTCGATCGTCTTCCTTGGAGCCGGTTTCATACGCTCGTCGTCGTCGCGCTCGGCGTGACATGGGTTCTCGACGGGCTCGAGGTGACGCTCGCCGGCGCCATTTCGGGCGCGTTGAAGGAAAGCCCGCTTCTGCAGTTCAGCAATATCGACATCGGCTTCGCCAGCAGCGCCTACCTGGCGGGCGCGGTGCTGGGCGCGCTGTTCTTCGGCTGGCTCACCGACCGGCTCGGGCGCAAGAAGCTCTTCTTCATCACGCTCTCGGTCTATCTCGTGGCGACGGCGGCCACCGCGTTCTCGTGGAATCTCGCAAGCTTTGCGATCTTTCGCTTCCTCACCGGCGCCGGGATCGGCGGCGAATATACGGCGATCAATTCGACCATCCAGGAATTGATCCCGGCGCGCTATCGCGGCTGGACCGATCTCGTCATCAACGGCAGCTTCTGGATCGGCGCGGCGCTCGCCGCGCTCGGCGCGGTCGTGCTGCTCGATCCGGCGCTGCTCCCGCGCGATCTCGGCTGGCGTCTCGTGTTCCTGATCGGAGCCGCTCTCGCGCTTGTCGTGTTCTTCATGCGGCTGTGGCTGCCCGAAAGCCCGCGTTGGCTGATGACGCACGGCCACGCCCACGAAGCGGACGCCGTGGTCGACCAGATCGAGCACGACCTGCGCGCCCGCGGTTATGCGATCCCGGCCGCCCCGTTGCCGCGCGTGCGTCTGCGTCCCCGGCGCTTCACGCCCCTGCGGCAGGTGTTCGATGCGCTGATCCATCGCTTTCGCACGCGAACCTTCGTGGGCTTGAGCCTGATGGCCGCGCAGGCCTTCTTCTACAACGCGATCTTCTTCACCTATGCGCTGGTGCTCATCGACTTTTACGGCATCGCGGCCGATCAGGTCGGCTGGTTCATTCTGCCGTTCGCCGCTGGCAACGTGCTCGGGCCGCTGCTGCTCGGGCGCCTGTTCGACACGCTCGGCCGCAGGCCGATGATCGTCTTCACCTACGTCACCTCGGCCGTCCTGCTCACTGCGAGCGGCTATCTGTTCTGGCGCGGCCTGCTGACAGCGGAGACCCAGACGGTCGCCTGGATGATCGTGTTCTTCTTCGCCTCCGCGGCGGCGAGCTCCGCCTACCTGACGGTGAGCGAGACCTTTCCGCTGGAGATCCGCGCGCTCGCCATCGCGGTGTTCTACGCGGTCGGCACCGGCATCGGCGGCGTCGCCGGGCCGTGGCTGTTCGGCTTCCTCATCGAGACGGGATCGCGCGCCAGCGTCTTCGGCGGCTATCTGCTGGGCGCCGGACTGATGGTCGCGGCGGCCCTGGCCATGGCGCGCTGGGGCGTGCCGGCCGAGCGCAAGCCGCTCGAGACGGTCGCCCGGCCGCTCGCCTTCGACCCGGATTGAAGGCAGCCGCCGCCATCCCCGTCCGGGGCGTCAGTTGCGGCATTATAGATTTGTTAACGTTTACGAAACCACTCTCAGCGCATAGCTCAGTTAGCTGCAATGCAGCAATGTACTAATACGTGGGCATTTAGCCGTCAGGCTTAGGCTTAACCTGATGAATTCCTCAAAAATATTCTAAAATCGTCATAATCCCCTCATCAAACAGCCCTCGCTCCATTGATGTTTTTCGCCGCGCCGGCCGCCCGTTACTGGCCAGTACGGCAGGGGGCACAGAAAGGGGATCGTTGAGAATGAGTTCTATTTCGAAGCGTCTCGCCATGACCTTGCTTGCGACCACGGTGATCGGAGTCTTCGCCGCGCAGTCGCCGGCCGAAGCCCGGCGGCTGCATCACCGAACCTCGCATTCGGTGGCGGTCCACAAGGTCAGCCACGCGAGCCGCCATCATGCCAGGCGGGTCAGCCGCAAGGTCCGCGGCGCACAGGTTGCGGCCGCACAGGCGGCCACCGGCCAGTGGATGACCAATGACGGCCGCTATTATCAGGGCGCGCCGTCGACCAACGGGTTGTTTTCCGGAGGCGGTTCGAGTCTCGTCGCCGAGGCGCGCCGCTGGCTCGGCACCAATCCGACCGATCGCCGGAGCCTCTGGTGTGCGCGGTTCATGAATTTCGTGCTCAGGCGCACCGGCCATCAGGGCACGGGATCGGACATGGCGCGCTCCTTCGCGTCCTATGGCCACCGCGTGTCCGGGCCGCAGGTCGGCGCCATCGCGGTGATCTCGCGCAAGGGCGGCGGCCATGTCGGCGTCGTCAGCGGGGTCGACAAGTCCGGCAACCCGATCATCATCTCGGGCAACCATGGACACCGGGTCGCCGAGGCGGTCTATCCGCGCGGCCGCGTCTACGCCTACGTGATGCCGTCGAGCTGAGACGCCGGGATTTGGCAGTCAGCGGCCGGCGTCACCGCTCGCGGGGCGGGGGGCCGGCCGCGTCCGTCTCAGCGTCCAGCG
>CAYVBN010000447.1:0-4498 GCA_964449645.1 uncultured Hyphomicrobiales bacterium | reverse complement strand
GAAAACCGGCAACCACTTTTCGGGATCATGCTTTTGACTTGCGCATGATCCTCTCCGAAAACCGGCAACCACTTTTCGGGATCATGCTTTTGACTTGCGCATGATCCTCTCCGAAAACCGGCAACCACTTTTCGGGATCATGCGCTGGAACGCAGGCCGCACAAGTGGAGACCGGTTTTGCGCAAGATCGCGCTCCAACTTGACGAACTGGCGCATGACGTTGCCGGCGAACCGCTGACGCTTCACCGGATCATGCGCCAGCATCGCGCCCGCGCTCGAAGTCCGGCGTGGGCGGCGGGCCCCAGATGGTCCGCGCGTTGCCCCGTTGCCAGACTTTCGGGCGCTGCGGCCGATCGCGGTGCCACGGCCGCGGCTCGAAATACCCCAGCTCCTCGTCTTTCATCTGATCGAGCTCGGTGAAGAACTCGACGATCTGGTCGTCGGGATTGCGATGATAGATCGCGAGGTTGTGGCCCGGGCCGTGACGCAGCGGCCCCCAGATGATGGGGATGTTCTTGCGCCCAAGCACGTCGCACGCGGTTTCGAGGTGGGAGAAATCGCGCACCTCGAATGCGAGGTGATGGATGCGAACGCCCTTGCTGCGCAGGAAATTCACCGTGTGGTGATCGGAATTGCAGCGCAGGAACGCGAAGAAGTCCTCGATCCAGTCGGACACCCGGAAGCCCAGCACCTTCACGTAGAAATCGACGGTCGCCTGCGGGTCCGGAACCAGGAAGGCGACGTGTCCGAGCTTGAACACCTGGGCGCCGCGCGACTCCTGCTCGTCGCTCAGATCGTTCCAGCGCGAGAACAGCTCGATCGTCGTCCCCTTCGGATCGTCGAAGGCCAGAGATTCGGGAATGCCCGGCATCGCATCCGAGCGGCGATCGCTCTTGATGCCCTGCGCCGCCAATTGCCGCGCGGCGTCCGCGAAATTTGTATCGGGCGCGACCTCGAACGTGAGCTTGATGCAGCGCGGCTCATGTCCTTGCCGCAGCTCGATTGCCAGATGGCCGAGCCGGCTGACCAGGAACACCCGGTCCTTCTCGCGTGCGGCCGGCACGAGTCCGACAGTGCCCGTGTAGTAGTCGAGCTGTCGCTCGATATCCGGTGTCTCGAACACCGCATGTCCGATTCGGCGCGCCTTGATCATCGGCCACCTCGACGCTTCGCACGGCCGCCCCCTGGCGGGCGGCCGCTTGGAAATTGCGCTCCCGGAGCTAAGCCCCCGCCGAATGCCCTGGTCAAGGCGTGCGGCGCGACCCGCTTGCGGACGGCGCACGCCTGCGCTTCTGTCGCGGTGCACCGACGGCGGGGAAAGCACGCAATGGCGGGATACAAGCTCCTCACCTATCAGTCCGAGACGGGGCCACGCGCCGGCGTGCTCGTGCAAGACACCGTGTACGATATGGCCGCGCTCACCGGTCAGGCGTCGTACGTCCGGACGACCGATGTTCTCGACGACTGGGCCGCGGCGTTCGCCCGATTGGCCGAGGTGACGGCAAAACCGGCCGTCAGCGGACGACCGCTCGCGGCCATGACCCTGCGCGCGCCGGTGCTCTGGCCGCCGACCATCTACTGCGCCGGGGCGAACTACTCGGACCACGCCGCCGAGATGGCGAAGCGGCAGAACCGTCCGCCCGAGCCTGATCCGCGCCGCCAGGGCCCCTGGCACTTCATCAAGGCGGCACGCTCGCTCGCCGATCCGGATTCCGTCGTCACGATCTCCGGCCGGTCGAAGATGATGGATTGGGAAGCCGAGCTCGCGGTCGTCATCGGGCGCGCCGCCAAGAATGTCGCGGTCGAGACGGCGCTCGACCATGTCGCCGGCTACACGATCGCCAACGACCTCTCCGCGCGCGACCTCTCGCGCCGGGCGCACGTCGCCGAGACGTCGCCCTTCCGGGCGGATTGGCTCTCGCACAAGAGCTTCGACGGCGCCTGTCCACTCGGACCCTGGATCGTTCCGGCGGCCGACATCCCGGACCCGCAGGCCTTGGCGATCAGGCTGTCGGTGAACGGCAACGTGAAGCAGGATTCCAGCACCGGGCTGATGATCTTCTCGGTGGCGGAGCAGATCGCGCATTTGTCCGCGCGGATCACCCTTCACCCCGGCGACATCATCCTGACCGGAACCCCGGCGGGCGTCGGCGCCGCGCGCGACGAGTTTCTCGCGCCCGGCGACGTCGTGACGATCACGATCGAGCGCATCGGAACCTTGAGCAACCGATTCACCTGACCGCCCAGAGACCGATCGGGACGGCCCGCGCGGCAGGTCTGCGATCGCAATTGCTTGCGCCCCACCGGCACGCTAATAAACATGACTGTGGCGCCGCCCTGCCGCCGGTAAGAAAAAACGAGAATAAGCAGGGACTTGGCCGAGATCGGAGGACGCCCGGAATGGCCGAAAAGTTCGTCGCGAAGGTTTCCGAGTTCAACGACGGTGATCGCCGCATCGTGTTCCTGGGCGAGCACGAGATCGGGGTCTTCCGGGAGAACGGACAGTTCTACGCCTACAGCAACTACTGCCTGCATCAGGGCGGCCCGGCCTGCGAAGGGCTGACCATCGCCAAGGTCGAGGAGCGGATCATGCCCGACAAGACCTCGCGCGGCCTCTACTTCTCCGAAACCGAGATGCACTTCGTCTGTCCCTGGCACGGCTACGAATACGACCTGAAGACCGGCGAATGCGTCTCCGACCGCCGCTTGAAGCTGCGCAAGTACGAGGTGGTGCAGAAAGGGGACGAGATCTATGTCCGCGCCTAAACCGGCCGCGAAGCCGCGCCGGCCACGCGGCGCGGCGCACCGGGCCGGGCAACCGACCGCTGCGGCGGCCGATCTCTCCGAAGAGGCGCTGCGGCTCGCCGCCTCCATCGAACGCGAAGTGGCGGCCGGTCACGCCGACGCACTGACGCCCGAGGCCGTCCAGGCGCTCATGGCCGCCGTGTGCCGCAGCTATTCGGCGCAGGTCGAGGCCGGAAAATCATTCGCGTTGCTGGCGCCGCGCAGCAGTCCCAACAGCACCGACGTGATGACGGCGGCGAGCGGGCTCCTGCGCGCCGCCAATCTGGCGGTCTTCGAACTCGGCATGTGGCAGAGTTGGACCGGCCGCTGAATCGAGCATGACGCCGAAGGCCGACGGCCCTCGGAACGGACCAGGTCAAGCCCATGCTCTCGATACCAATGCCCAAGGGGCGAGACGCCCGAACGAATTGAGGAACGTCGCCATGGATCTCATCGTTGAACGCGGACGGCGGGTTTCGGTCGAGGAGCTCAACACCACGCGCCTCCTCGCGCACGCGCGTCAGCAGGCGCATCAGCGCAACTTCGACGACATCATGATCGTCGACGTCGACGCGCATCACTACGAAAGCGAGAACTACGCCGAGATCCTCCCCTTCATGGAGAATGACGTCCTGCGTCAGTTGACCGTCTCGGGACGCGCCAAGGGCCGCCACAACATCGTGCCGAGCCAGTCCGGCTTCACCCAGGACATGGGCGGCCGCGTCACGCGCTATCCGCTGCGCTCCTCGGAGAAGACGGAGCCCGGCCGGCTGCGCGACGTGCAGCTCGGCGAACGCTGGATGGACGCCATGGGAGTCGACTACTCCTGCCTGTTCCCAACCGGCATGCTCAACATCGGCCTGCATCCGCAGAAGGAGATGGAGGTCGATCTCTGCTGGGCCTACAACCGCTGGCTCACTGAGAAGGTCCTGCCCGAGGCGGGCGGCCGCATGTACTCGATGCTCTGCCTGCCGTTCTCCGATCCCGACGCGTGCCTGCGCCACGTCGAGACCTTCGGCCATCGTCCGCACGTGACCGGCTTCATGGTGACGACGGTGCGAACCCTGCCGGTCTACGACAACGCCTACATGAAGGTCTACCGGGCGATGGAGGAGCGCGGCCTGGCGCTCGCGTTCCATTCCGGGCCGAACTGGACCGAGCCGGTGTTCAAGAGCTGCAACCGGTTCATCTCGGTGCACGCGCTCGGCTTCACCTTCTACAACATCCTTCACCTGACCAACTGGGTGATCAATGGCCTGGGCGAGCGCTTCCCGAAGCTGCCGGTGATCTGGGTCGAAGCGGGACTCGCCTGGATTCCGTTCCTGATGCAGCGGCTCGACCACGACTACATGCTGCGTCCCTCGGAATGCCCGACGCTGAAGAAGAAGCCGTCCGACTACATGCGCGACATGTATTACTCCTCGCAGCCGATGGAGATCCAGGACATGCAGGCGCTGGAGTGCACCTTCCGCATGATCAACGCGGAGACGCAGCTCCTCTACTCCTCGGACTATCCGCACTGGGACTTCGACCTGCCGTCGACGATCTACGACCTGCCGTTCCTGTCGGAGAAGGCCAAGCACAACATCCTGGGCGGCACCGCCGCGCGCCTGTTCAAGCTGCCGCCGCGCAACGAAAAGCAGAAGGCGAATCTCGCGAAGCACGGGAACGCGGTGGCGGCGTAGCGCCGCTTGAATCCAGCGTCGCCGAAACC
>CAYVBN010000446.1:0-5465 GCA_964449645.1 uncultured Hyphomicrobiales bacterium | reverse complement strand
TCAACCTCACGCTCTACAAGCTGCCGCAGGTGATGGAGGGCGAGGCGCTTGGAGAGATCATCGACGCGCTGGTGCAGGAGCATCAGGCCGAATTGCTCGCCGCCGAGGACGCGTGATGATCGAGAGCCGCCACGGTCTTGTTCGAGACCGGGAAGCATCTTCAGAGCAGCGGACGGTCGCGCAGCTCCGCCGCATGATTGCGGCATCGTTTCGGGGCGCCGGACTGGAGACACCCGAGCTCGACGCGCGCATTCTCGTCGGCCACGCGCTCGGGCTCGATCACACGGGTCTCGTCAGGGCAGCCGACCGCATGCTGACAGCCGCCGAGCGCGCGCGAATTGCCGAGCTCGGCGCCCGCCGGATCGCCGGCGAGCCGGTGGCGCGCATTCTCGGGTACAAGGAGTTCTGGGGGCTGCCCCTGCGCGTGACCGGGGCGGTCCTGGTGCCGCGCCCCGAAACCGAAACGGTGGTCGAGGCCGCGCTCGCCGCGTGCGAGGGCACGGGACCGCGCGACCGTCCCCGGCGCATCCTCGATCTCGGGACCGGTTCCGGCGCGCTGCTGCTTGCGCTGCTCCACGAACTCCCTACATCTACGGGTGTCGGAACGGACCGCGCGGCGGCCGCCCTGCTGGTGGCCAGAGGCAACGCGGAAGATCTCGGTCTCGGACGCCGTGCCCATTGGGTCGGGTGCGATTATGCCGAGGCGCTCTCCGACAGATTCGATCTTATCGTGAGCAATCCGCCTTACGTGAAGCGGTCCGACATTGCCGACCTCGCCCCGGAGGTGCGTGACTTCGATCCGCACGGCGCGTTGGACGGCGGACCCGACGGCCTCGATGCTTATCGGGCGATCGCCGCGGGCGTGACGCGGGTGCTTGCGCCGGGCGGCCATCTGGTTGTGGAACTCGGTGCCGGTCAGGCGTCTGCGGTCGCCCATCTGCTGGCCGCTTCCGGCCTCGCGGTCGAGACGGCCGGATGCGATCTTTCCGGCACGGAACGGGCCCTGACGGCGCGGCTTGCCCCATGAAATCCGGGAATACGAGGCATTCCGGGCACGGCAAAAAATCACTTGGATTGTGGTCCAATACCGACTAGGTTCTCGGCTACGGAATCGACCCGAGCAAAGATAAGGCGCACAGCAAGAACGGGCCCCGAGCAAAGCTCAGCGAGGCCGGCGCGAGGCGGACAGACAGCCGAATGAAACGGTAGTTGGTTCGTCGACTCTGGGTCGAGATGCTTCATCGGTTCAACGCAGACCGCGCCCGGGAGCACGGCGCGTGATGCGCATATGAAAGGTGGGCAACGCCGCAGCAGGCTGCGGACTGGGGTTGCTACGGCTATCGCAACACGCACGACACACCGATTTGATGAACGGGCCCGAAAGTGCCCGGCTCCACTCTGGAGTAGAGCCGGAGAGAAGGTTTCGTGCATCCGCATGACGGGCAATGCGCCCGACGGGTAACAACGGGTAACGATGAGTCAGGGAAGAGTACGCAACAGGCGGTCCACGGCCGCCGCAATTCAGGGGTTGGCGAACAAGCAAGCCATGAGAAACGGTCAGAACAAGCGTATGCGGGGACGCAACCGCAAAAATCAGAATCCGTTGACCCGCGTATACGAGTCGAACGGACCGGACGTGAAGATCCGCGGCACCGCTTCGCACATCGCCGAGAAATACGTCCAACTGGCGCGCGACGCGCAGGCCTCGGGCGATCCGGTCGCAGCCGAAAACTACTTTCAGCACGCCGAACACTACTTCCGCATGATCGCGGCCGCGCAGGAGCAGTTCCGACAGAGCCAGCCGTTCTATCGCCAGGAAGGCGGCGGGATGGAGTCGCGCGAGGATGCCTTCGCGGATGAGGGGGACGACGAGGGAATGGGTTCGGGCATGGGCGAGCAGCCCGCGTTCGGCACGCGCGAGCCGCAGCCTTACCTGCCGCGTGATGCGCAATTCTATCCTGCGCGCGAACAGCAGAATTACGGCGGCCGCCAGCAGGGCTCGGCGCCGCGCGGAGACGACGGTCACGTCGACCGCCTCCCCTCCTTCATCACCGGCGGCGGCCAGCCGCCGTCGCAGCCGCACCAGGGCAACGGCCAGAACGGCCACGAGAACCAGGGCGGCGACCGCTTCCCGCTGCACCGCCGCCGTCGGCGTCACCGCGGACCGCGCGGCGAGGCTCCGGCCGCCATGCAGAACATGGGAAACGACGGCGACGAGCCGTCACCGTAAGACATCACCATGACCGGCCTTTGGCGCAACGATCCGGCGAAGTGCCGGTGGCTCGCCGAAGAGAGCGTGCGCCGGATCATCATGGCGGAGCGCGATCTGACGCAAACCCGGTATCCACTTTTGCGGACCGCGCTCGAAGCGTCTCAGTCCTCGACAAGCGCCCGCTCGCACGCGTGCGCCGTTCCGCCCGGAGACGGCGCCAGCACCGGTTCGAGCGCCGGGACGAGGCGGCGGCGTTCGCGCCGGGCCGGAATCGCCCGATAGACTTGTTTGGTCGCTTCGACGATGTGCACGCCGGCGAACGGCGCCGACAGCGTCGCACCCGTGCGCTCCCAGGCGACCGCCGAGCGCAGGAACCAGTTGCGGGCGATCGGCGGAAGATAGAGCGCCTCGCCCCAAGCGATCGGGGTGAACCAGCTTTCGCGCAGCAGATGCGTGATCTGCGATCGTGAGTAGGGCCGGCCCTGGCCGAACGGCGTCGTATCCATGCGCGCCCACAACCCGCGCCGGTTCGGCACCACGGCGAGCAGCCGCCCTCCCGCCGACAGCACCCGCCAGACTTCGCGCAGGAGCGCCGCCACGTCGTCCGACGTCTCCAGCGCGTGAACCAGCAGCACCCGGTCGACCGAGACGTCGGCGAGCGGCATCATCGAGTCGTCGACCAGCGCCGCGAGACTGGGCTGGCTCGACGGCCATTTGACCACTCCCTGGGCGGCCGGCATGAAGGCAAGGCAGCGTTCCGCCTCCTCGCGAAACAGGCCGAGGTAAGGGGTCGGATAGCCGACGCCGAGGACGCGCGTGCCGCTCACGCTCGGCCAGCGGGCACGGATGCCGCGCCCGATGAATCTCCGGGCGACAATTCCCAGCGGCAGGCCGTAGAAATCCCGCAGATCGACGACGTCGAGCGACATGGATTCTCGAATTCCTAGAGCAGGACGACTTTTCCGCGCGTCGTCATCCCGCCTTAGCCCTCTGATTCAAGCATGATCTTTTCCGAAACCGGTATCCACGCTTCGGGATCATGCGCCAGCTCCGAAACGGCACGGTTGCCGGCGATTATGGGTTGCCCGGGCCTCTCTCACAACCGGCCGGCAGGGGTTGCGCCCGCCAAAAACGCGCGTGGCCAATAAAACCGGACATGCTACGCTGTGCCGTTTAACGTGAGCAGACCGCCACAATGCCGGCCGATACTCATCTGTTCCTCTGTCTCAAAGACAATTACTGCGTGCTTCTCCATGACGCATCGAGCGGCGCCACCGCGGCCATCGATGCGCCCGAGGCCGCCCCGATCGAAGCCGCCCTGGACGAGACGGGCTGGCGCCTCTCGGACATTCTGGTCACGCATCATCATGGCGACCATACCGGCGGCATCGACGCCCTTAAACGCAAGCACAATTGCCGGGTCGTTGCGCCGCGGCGCGAGGCCAGCAAGATCCCGGGCGTGGACGTGACCGTGCGCGACGGCGATTTCGTCCACGTCGGCACCTTCGCGGGCCGCGTGCTGGAGACGCCGGGCCACACGCTCGGGCACGTGTCGTACTGGTTCAAACAGGAAAAGCTCGCCTTCGTGGGCGACACGCTGTTCTCGGTCGGATGCGGGCGCATCATCGAGGGCGACCCGGACATGATGTGGCAGTCGCTGCTGAAGATCCGCAACCTGCCGATGGACACCCAGATCTACTGCGGCCACGAATACACGGCCGCGAACGTGCATTTCGCCCTCACGATCGAGCCGAAGAACACGGCGCTGCGCGAGCGCGCCGCCGAGGTCGTGCGCCTGACCGAGCGCGGCCGGCCGACCATTCCGACGACCATCGGCCACGAGAAATCGACCAACCCGTTCCTGCGCGCCGACCTGCACTCGGTCGCGGCCGCGGTCGGGCTCGAAGGCGCGCCGGCCGCCAAGGTGTTCGCCGCCATCCGCGCCCGCAAGGACAAGTTCTAATGTGGCGGATGTGAGATTCCTAAGATTGTGCAGCGAACTCCGATAGGAACTTCAAATCCAAAAGCCACACGAGAATCATTAACTTGCTGGTGTCCCTTTGATTCCGAAGTTCGCATCAGAGCACGCTGCAAAGTATTGCGAACTTCGGAATCGGGACACGAGCGCGCGATTGTTTGTTTGAAATCACCACGAGCGCTGCACGCCCCCACTCCCCGACGGGGAGAGCTGATTCGAGCGCGCGAACACGCTATCTGAAGCGAACACAGCCGAAGCCGACGTTTGTACCGCGCCACCCATCTCACACCATGATCTGGCCGCCGTTCGCCGACAGCATCGAGCCGGTGATGAAGCCCGCGTCGTCGGAGGCGAGAAAGACCACGCAGCGTGCGATCTCCTCAGGCTCGCCCAGCCGGCCGACCGGAATGAACGGCAGAATGCTCTTTTCCAGCACGTCCTTCGGCACCACCTGCACCATCTCGGTGTTGATATAGCCCGGACAGATCACGTTGACGGTGATGCCTTTGCGGGCGTTCTCCTGCGCGAGCGCACGCGTGAAGCCGATCTCGCCGGCCTTCGCGGCGGAATAGTTCACCTGCCCCATCTGGCCCTTCTGCCCGTTGATCGACGAGATGTTGACGATGCGGCCGAAGCCGCGATCGCGCATGCCGTCGATCACCGGGCGGCACATGTTGAACAGCGAGCCGAGATTGGTGGTGATGACCGCGGTCCACTGCTCGTGTGTCATGCGGTGGAACATGGCGTCGCGCGTGATGCCGGCGTTATTGACGAGCACGTCGATCGGCCCGAGATCGGCCTCGACCTGTTTCACGCCGTCCCGGCAGGCATCGAAGACCGACACATCCCACTTGTAGACGGCAATGCCGGTCTCGGAATTGAACTGGCCGGCCACCTTGTCGTTGCCGCCGTAGTTCGCCGCGACCTCGTAGCCGGCGGCCTTCAGCGCCTTCGATATCGCCGCGCCGATGCCGCGCGTCCCGCCGGACACCAGTGCAACGCGTGCCATGATCCACCTCCCTCACAACCGGGCAAAGCAAGAACCCGGCCATTCTTAATTCGATGAATGCGAAAACGATTTGACTGACGTCACGAACAACAATGCGACGAGCGCCGCGGCGGTTCAATGGAGGATTGAGAAGAAGGAGATGCATCGCCCCCGGATGGTGCACCGCGGGAAGCAAAAGTTCGTCGCTCGGCTTGCGCGCCGCCTCAGCCGCGCGCCACGAGCCCTGCCCTCGTGCGTGTTCGCGCGGCCTCAGCCGCGCTCCACGA
>CAYVBN010000445.1:0-3794 GCA_964449645.1 uncultured Hyphomicrobiales bacterium | reverse complement strand
CGCCATCTCGGGGTCGATCCCGAGGGCGCGCTGCGCGGGGCGAACGTCAAGTTCGAGCGCCGTTTCGGTGCCGTGGAGGCGGCGCTTGCCGCGCGCGGATCGTCGCCGGAAAAATCGACGTTGGCGGAGATGGATGCGCTCTGGGACGCGGCGAAGGCAGCAGAAAAGTCGGCTGGACGCTGATCGGGAGAAGGGTCGGACGTCAGGCGTGCGGCTGGCTCACCCTGCCTTCCCGCGCGGGGAAAACGCGCCGAGCCTCGCACACGGTTCCGTATGTGAGGAAACGGCGCTCAAGACCGTTTGGGCGCTTCGCCGGCGCCGAGCGACAACTCCCACGTCTGGCCGACGAGATCGCACCCGAAGCTGTGGTGGGGCTCTTCGCCCACCAGCCGATAGCCTTCCGATTGGTAGATGCGGCGGGCAGATTTGAGCACGCTGTTCGTCCACAGCATGATCGTGTGATAGCCGGCTCGCCTGGCGAACGCGTTGCATTCATGAACCAGCCGGCGGCCGAGGCCCTGGCCGCGCGCGGCCGGCTCGACATAGAGCAGGCGGAGCTTGGCTACGCCCTCGCGCTGTGGATGGCGGATCAGGAACACCGATCCGACGATGAGCCCGTCTTGTTCCGCGATCCAGCATCGCTCGCGACGATCGTCGAAGTTCTCGAGGAAATCCGCCACGATACGCGCCGCCAATGCCTCGTATTCCTGGTTCCAGCCGTATTCCTGGGCGTAGAGCACGGTCTGCCGCGAAACGACGAAGCCCAAGTCTCCGGGCCGATGCGCGCGCAGAACCGCCGCGTGAGGCTGTGCCGGGGAGCGCAAGCTCGTCTCGATGAGGTCCATCGCCTCGACGATTTTTCGTCGCGCGCTCTCTCCGAGGGGCTCGAGGAGCGCCGCAATCGACATGCGCGCCCGTCCATCGAGGTCAGCGAATGCCTCGCGCCCCGCAGGCGTGAGGCTCAGATGGGATTGACGGCCGTCCACCTCCGAGCTCGTGCGACAAATCAGCCGCTGCCGCTCGAAGCTGCGCAGCATCCGGCTCAGGTAGCCCGCATCGAGGCCGAGATCGCGGCCGATTTCGGCCGCCGTGGGTTTGTCCCGATGCGCCAGTTCATACAGGACGCGGGCCTCTGCAAGAGAATACGGGCTTGCGAGGTGGCCCTCGTCGAGGGTGCCGATGAGGCGTGTGTAAAAGCGGTTGAAACGCCGAACGCGGTCGACGTCATCGCGCATGCGTTCTGCTCCCTGAGGCGTGGCGAGCATCGCGGTCCGTTCCCTCTCCTGCCGGCCGAATGGTCGACTTGATAGTTGACTTTGTCAACTTTTGTCCCGGCAATTCGCCCTTCGGGACCGCCGCACGGCCACCTTCGGCAACCACGGCAGGAAATTCTGCCAGCAGTTCAGTGCTTTGCCTTGGGTTTCCGTGCCGCCTTGGGCGATCGGCTTTCGCGAAACCGCGCCTGCACGGCCTCGGCCTTGGCCGGATCGACCCGCACCGTCATGGCGAGCGCGCCGTCCTCCTGCACGGCCTTGTCCATGACCTCGGCGTGCCGGTGCAGCCAGCTCACGCCGGCCCCATCGGCGGGGTCGAGCACGAGCTGCAGCGTCACCCGAGCCATGCTGAGCCGGTCGTCGATGAGCGCGATCAGGCTGTCGATCCCCTCGCCGGTCACGGCCGAGACCAGGGCGGGTCGGCGGTCGGCCGGCGCGCGTTCGGCCAGGTTTGCGAGCCTCGTGCGCTCGTGCGCGTCGACCAGGTCGATCTTGTTCCACACTTCGAGCAGGCGGCTGTCCTGCGGGGCGATCCCGAGTTCCTCCAGGACCTGCTCGACGTCGCGCGACTGCGCCTGCGTGTCGCCGTGCGACACATCGCGCACATGCAGGATGAGATCGGCCTCGATCACCTCCTCGAGCGTCGCGCGGAACGCGGCCACCAGCATGGTCGGCAGATCCGAGATGAAGCCCACCGTGTCGGAGAGGATGATCTTGGCGCCGTGCGGCAGCGTGATCGCCCGCAGCGTCGGGTCGAGGGTCGCGAACAGCATGTCGGCCGACAGCACGCGCGCCTGCGTCATGCGATTGAACAGGGTCGACTTGCCCGCATTGGTGTAGCCGACCAGCGCCACGACCGGATACGGCACGCGCTTGCGGCTCTCGCGGTGGAGCGCGCGCGTGCGCTTGACCCCTTCGAGCTCGCGTTCGATGCGGGCGATGCGTTCGGAGATCATGCGGCGGTCGGCTTCGAGCTGCGTCTCGCCGGGGCCGCCGAGGAATCCGAAGCCACCACGCTGGCGTTCGAGATGGGTCCAGGAGCGCACCAGCCGGCTTCTCTGGTAGGTGAGATGCGCGAGCTCGACCTGCAGCGCGCCTTCCCGCGTGCGCGCCCGGCGGCCGAAGATCTCGAGGATCAGGCCGGTGCGGTCGAGCACCTTGGCGCCCCACGCGCGCTCGAGATTGCGCTGCTGCACCGGCGAGAGCGCGCAGTCCATCACCACAAGGCCGGCTTCGAGGCTTTTGACCAGCCCGCCGATCTCGTCGACCTTGCCTCTGCCGATGTACGTGGCGGGACGGATGGCGGTCAGGACCACGATCCCGGCGTCGACCACCTCGAGATCGATGGCGCGTGCCAAGCCGACCGCCTCGTCGAGGCGTGCCGGCGCAGCACGGCTGTCGGTGCGGTGCGGGCCTGCGCCGCCTTCGCGCTGGCGCAGATACGGCCCGATGACGATCGCGCGTCCCGTGGACGAGCCTTCGGCCTGGCTCGGCCTGTCAGAACGCTTGTCCCGGCGACGCGGCTCCAATCAGACCTTTTCCCCAGCCGACGCCTCCTCGGCGCCTTCGAACATCTGGATCGGGTGTCCGGGCATAATCGTCGAAATGGCATGCTTGTAGACGAGCTGCGAATGACCATCTCGCCGCAGCAGCACACAGAAATTATCGAACCACGTGACGACGCCCTGGAGCTTGACGCCGTTCACCAGAAAAATGGTCAGCGGCGTTTTGTTCTTGCGGACATAATTGAGGAAGGTGTCTTGCAGGTTTTGTGAGCGATCGGCTGCCATTGCCGTTGTTCCATTTTTGCTCGCGACCCTCTGTCCGCGAGACGTTCTTTATCGCGTTGCCAGCCCGTTCCGGACGACGCGATCGGGCTCGACCATTAGATGGCACGTTCCAGGGCAGCGCAAGCCCAAGAGCAGCCATAATGGCGGCAATTTTCTGCAAGTTTCTGGATTTTTAGGGGTATCTGGACGTTTCAGGAGAATTCCGCGTAGCCGTGGAATTTGTGTCGCAGCCGGCTGGCGACCGGACCCGGACGCCCGTCCCCGATGGGGTGACCGTCGATCCGCACCACCGGCATGACGATCTGTGTCGCGGCCGTGACGAAGGCTTCGCGGGCTGCCAGCGCCTCCGCCACGGTGAAGGGCCGTTCTTCGAGCCGCAGCCCCTCGGCGGCGATCGCCTCGAACAGCACGCCGCGCGAAATGCCGCGCAGGATGCCGTGGTCGGCCGGCCGCGTGACGACCGCTCCGTCGGCGGTCACGATCCAGGCGTTCGAGGACGAGCCTTCGCTGACATATCCGTCCGGGTCGACGAACCAGGCTTCGCGGGCGCCTTTTTCGCGGGCCGCCTGCTTAGCGAGCACGTTGGGCAGCAGAGAGACCGATTTGATGTCGACGCGCGGCCAGCGATTTTCCGGAACGGTGATCACCGCGATGCCTTCCGCCGCCGCTTCGTCGCCGCGCGACCGGGGGACATTACGCGCGGTCACGACCAGGCTCGGCGTGTTGACGG
>CAYVBN010000444.1:0-2003 GCA_964449645.1 uncultured Hyphomicrobiales bacterium | reverse complement strand
GCCCGCCGCCGCGCCCATGCCGGCGGCCAAGCCGGCCGTCGCGGCACCAGCGCGCGCCGGCGAGACCACGGCGTTCGACGCCTCGCAACGCGCCCTGATCGACCGCGTGAGCAACTATCTGTCGAGTGTGCAGACGATGGTTGGCGACTTCGTCCAGGTCGGACCGGACGGCGCGCGGACCGAGGGGCAGTTCTATCTTCAGAAGCCTGGGCGCGTGCGCTTCGAATACAATCCGCCGAGCCCGATCGACGTGATCGCCGACGGCCAGTCGGTGGTGGTGCGCGACCGCAAGCTCGCGACGCAGGATCTCTATCCGCTGTCGCAGACGCCGCTGCGCTTCCTCCTCGCCGACCGCATCAATCTGCTCAAGGACACAAACCTCGTGTCGGTGTCCGCCGACGACGTGTTCGTCACCGTGGTGATCGAAGAGAAGCAGGCGCTCGTCGGCACGCACCGGCTGATGCTGATGTTCAGCGCCAAGGACTTCCAGCTCAAGCAGTGGACCGTGACCGATCCGCAGGGCTACGACACGACCGTCGCGGTCTACAACCTCGACACCACGAAGAAGCCCGATCCGAGCCTTTTCAAGATCAATTACGAGCGCAACATCCAGTAGCCTCCGCCCCGCTCGGCCGTTCCGTCCGCAGGCACGGAGCGGCCAAGCCGAACGTCGGCAGCGCGGCGGGCCTCCCACGTCTTCATGCGTTTCACCCTGACCACCTGGAACATCAATTCGGTGCGGCTGCGCATCGATCTCGTGGCCAAGTTCATCAAGAGCGCGCGGCCGGACGTCCTGTGCCTGCAGGAGACCAAGTGTCCGGACGACAAGTTTCCGCTCAAGCGCTTCAAGCGGCTCGGCTACACTCACGTCGCGCTCAACGGCCAGAAGGGCTATCACGGCGTCGCCGTCGTCTCGCGGCTGCCGTTCGACGCCGTGCAGATCCGCAATTTCTGCGACAAGACCGACTGCCGGCACGTGGTGGTGACGTTCGGCGAGCGCGCCGGCCTGCGCGACCCGCTCACCGTCCACAACTACTACGTTCCGGCCGGCGGCGACGAGCCGGACCCCGAAATCAATCCGAAGTTCGCCCACAAGCTCGCCTTCCTCGACGAGCTGCGGGCCTGCCCGCACATGCTGCCGAACCCCCGCGAGCGCGTCGTCGCGGTCGGCGATCTCAACGTGGCGCCGCTCGAATGCGACGTCTGGAATCACAAGGCGCTGCTGCGCGTGGTGTCGCACACGCCGATCGAGTGCGAGAAGCTGATCGCCGTGCAGAACGCCGGCGGCTGGATCGATGCCGCCCGCGCCATCGTGCGCGAACCCGAGAAGCTTTACACCTGGTGGAGCTATCGGTCGCCCGACTGGGCGGCCGCCGACAAGGGCCGGCGTCTCGACCACATCTGGGTCTCGCCGGAGCTCGGCGACCGGCTCGTCGGCCTGAAGGTCGGCAAGGAGGCCCGCGGCTGGGCGCGGCCGTCCGACCACGTGCCGGTGACGGCGACGCTCGAAGCCTGATCAGCGCGGCGCGTCGCTGGTGTCGAGCATGGCGCGCACGTTGCGCATTTCGCGCACCGCCTGCGTGGCCCGCGCCGCCATCTGGTCGCGCAGCTTGACCGCGGCGTCCGGATAGCCCTCGAGCATTTTCAGGAACAGGCTGCGGGAGATGCGGATCACCGTCGAAGGCTCGCGCGCAACCGCGGTCGCCGGCCGCGTCGTTTCCGCGATCAGCGCCGTCTCGCCGAGCAGCGTGCCGATGCCGGCGACGACGTCCATCGGACGCCCTTCCCGGTCGCCCTGCAGGGTGAACGAACCCTCCTGAATGACGTAGCCGCAGTCGCTCGGCTCGCCCGCGCTGAACAGCGTCTCGCCGTCGTGGATATACCGGGTCTCGGCGCCGATCGCGAGGATGCGCAGCGCCGAGCGGCCGAGCATCCGCAACGTCGGCACCCGCTCCAGAAAGGCGATGTCGTCTTCGATTCCCACCGGGACCTTACCAGCCGTT
>CAYVBN010000443.1:0-3050 GCA_964449645.1 uncultured Hyphomicrobiales bacterium | reverse complement strand
AAGATGCCGAGCGCCTCGGTAATGGCGAACCCGAAGATCAGGTTCCCGAACTGGCCCTGTGCCGCCGAAGGATTGCGCAGCGCGGCAGCGAGATAATTACCGAAAATGATGCCGACGCCGACGCCGGCGCCGCCCATGCCGATGCAGGCAATGCCGGCGCCGATGTACTTGGCAGCAAGCGGATCCATCTTGAAACTCCTTGTTCGAGTGGTGCGGAGAGGACGGGCGCGTCAGTGGCCCGGGTGAAGCGCATCGTTGAGATAGATGCAGGTGAGAATGGCGAAGACGTAGGCCTGGAGGAACGCCACGAGCAGTTCCAGCGCGGTCAGGGCCACCACCATTCCGAACGGAATGGCGGCCCCGAACCAGCCGAGGACGCCGAATCCGCTGAGCATGGTGATGAAGCCGGCGAACACCTTGAGGGTGATGTGGCCCGCCAGCATGTTGGCGAAGAGACGAACGCTGTGCGAGATCGGGCGCGACAGGAACGAGAGGATCTCGATCGCGACGATCATCGGCAGGATGTAGACGGGAACGCCCTTGGGCACGAACAGCTTGAAGAAGCCGAGCCCGTTCTTCCACAGGCCGTAGCCCAGCACGGTGAAGAATACGAGGAGCGCGAGCGCCGCCGTGATGACGATGTGGCTCGTCACCGTGAAGGCGTAGGGCACGAGGCCGAGGAAGTTCAGGATCAGCACGAACATGAAGATCGAGAACACGAAGGGGAAAAACTTCAATCCCTCTTCGCCGGCCGAGCTGCGCACCATGTCGGCGACGAACTCGTAGGAAATCTCCGCAACCGATTGAAGGCGGGTGGGAATGAGGTGCCGGCCGGCGGTCGTGCCGATCAGGAGGAGGGCGATGCACGCCACCGCCAGCAGCATGAAGGCGGCCGAATTGGTGAAATTGATCTGGGTCGACCCGACCTGCGCGATCGGGAACAGATTGATGATCTGGAACTGGTGGATCGGATCGGCGGCCATGACCGGGTTCGGTCCCTCGTTACTGTCACCTCGTCGCCCGCGGCGACCCAGCGCGGGCGAGGCCCGCTATCGATTGTCTCCGCCCGGCTGGTTGCCCGAGGCGGCCCCGGCCGCGCGCATCACGTTCAGGACGCCTGCGGCGAAGCCGAGCATCAGAAACACTATGAGCCCCCAGGGTGAGATCCCCAGCCAGTGATCGAGGAGCCAGCCGATCACGCAACCGACCAGGACTCCAGCGACCAACTCGCTCGAGAGCCGGAGGCCGCGGACAAACGCCGACGTGTCGGTCGTCGATCGCGCGCTGGGAGCGGATTCGGACGATCTGCTCGATCGTTCCCGATCGAGTCGTTCGCCGAGACGCCGGAGCCTCGCGGAGAGATCGGCTTCGTCGGTCGACCGACCTTCCGGATCGCCGTCGTGCGCGTTGCCGGTCATGATCTCGACCTCCGCGCAGTCACGGCATGCCGGACGCCCGCCCCCCTGCAAAGCCGCGCGGACCATACTGATTGGGGGTAGGCGAGTCAAGAATCGGGACTTGACACGCAACCTATTGACGCAAAACCTCAATCGCCATGTTGGCACAGGCCCGGGCCGAGGCTGCGCACGCACCTTCGGGCAGGCCCGAAACGGCGCAGGTGTGCGCTCGCGTGCGGGCCGCTTTGGCGGCCGCGTGGAGACGCGGTGGCGCTGGCTAGGTGACGCGCGCCGTCACGGCCTTGCCGTATTGGGAGTTCGCAATGACGATCCACAGCCGCCACACGCCGAGCCGATCGACTGCAGAATGAAACGCACAAAACGACGTCGATCAGACGAGACCAAGAGAACACCCTTGGGCCGGGGGCGAAAGGACACCATGACCCGCGCCGTCTTCATACTCGTCCTGATGGGCGGAACCTGCCTCGCCGCGCCGCTGCGCGCCGAGACCGCACCGCCGGGCAGCGACGACAGCCGCTACAGCTTCCACACCGTCGACGACGGTTTCGTCCGTCTCGACACCCGCACCGGCCAGGCCTCGCTGTGCGGCCGCCGCACCGTCGGCTGGTCGTGCCAGGCGATGCCCGACGACCGCGCGGCTTTCGACGAGGAAATCGCGCGCCTGCAGGGCGAGATTGCGGTCCTGAAAAGGGCTCTGCTCGATCGCGGCCTGCCGCTCCCGAACGGCGTGCGCGACGGCAGCGCACCGGCGGGGCGCACCGGCGCGGACGCGCGCTGGCCGGGCAGCGCTGGGCTCGATCGCGCGATGGCGTTCGTCGGGCAGGTCTGGCGCCGGCTGGTCGAGATGGTGGGAAGCGTCCAGCGGGACCTGAACAAGTCGTGACCCAACACGTCGTGAACCGGACGGACACGCGCGCGGCCGCCGGAGAGCCGGCGTGACGGCACGCCTCTCGCCGGTCGTCCGCTCGGCTCCGCAACTCGTCGCCGCCGCGACGCTGAGCGTGGAGACGCGCGGGGCCGGGTTCGTCGACGTCACCTCGCACGTCGCCCGTTTCGTCGAAGAGGCGGGCGCGCGCGACGGCGTCGTCCTGCTCTATCTGCGCCATACCTCGGCCTCGCTCGTCATCCAGGAAAACGCCGATCCGGACGTGCGCGCCGATCTTACGACCGCGCTCGTCCGGCTCGCGCCCGAGGACGCCGGATGGCGGCACGAGATCGAAGGTCCGGACGACATGCCGGCGCACGTCAAGGCGATGCTGACCGGCATCTCGTTGCACATGCCGGTCAGCGCCGGCGTGCTCGCGCTCGGCACATGGCAGGGGATCTATCTGGCCGAGCACCGCACGCGGCCGCACCGCCGCGAGATCGTGCTGCAGTTCATCGGCTCCGGTCGTTGAGCGGTGGGCTCGCGCCTTATGTCGGTCCGGCCAGGCGGTGCTTCCGGCTGAACACATAGGCCGCGACCAGGAACACCACGATGGCGCCCTGGACGGCCAGGCAGGTCCCGAGCGGAACACCCAGGACCGGCACCGCGATCCGGTTGAGGGTGTGCATGAACATCTGCACCGCCAGCGCGTAGGCGACCCATAACCCGAGCAGCATCAGCAGGATGGTTTTGACGGTGGTGAGCGC
>CAYVBN010000442.1:0-1820 GCA_964449645.1 uncultured Hyphomicrobiales bacterium | reverse complement strand
GGCTTCGGCCATGGCTTCCTCTCTTCCGGCGAGCTTAGCCTATTTGGGCACGGTGGTGTGGCGGCGGAAGGGCGCCGAGGCTGGCTTCAGAACGCCTCCGCCGGCATGGCCATGATCGTGTCCGCGCCGGCCTCGTTCGGGTCCTTCAGGCCCTGCCCGGCGACGAAGCCGGTCGCCTGCTGGAGCTTGGCGAACGCCTTCGCCAGCGGCAGGACGAATTCCTGCAGCGATTCATCCATCTGGTTGTCATTGATGAACTCCGACACCGGGTGGAAGAACTGGCGCAGCAGGCGCCCGTAGCTTTGCGGCATCTTGCGGCCGACGAGGTCGAGCGCCTGGATGCCGTTGGTGCCCTCGTAGATCATGGCGATGCGCGCATCGCGCACGAACTGCTCCACGCCCCATTCGGCGATGTAGCCGTGGCCGCCGAAGATCTGCTGCGCGGCGACCGCGTTTTCGAAGCCGTAATCGGTGAGCACGCCTTTGATGACCGGCGTGAGCAGGCCCATGTGGTCGTCCGCGGCCTGGCGCTGCGCGGGGTCGTCGGAGCGGTGCGCCACGTCGCCCTTGAGCGCGGTCCACAAGACGAGCGCGCGCGCGGCCTCGTTGAAGGCGCGGATGCGCATCAGCGCACGCCGCACGTCAGGATGCACGATGATCGGGTCGGCCGGCTTGTCGGGAAACTTGGCGCCGGTGAGCGCGCGGCCCTGCAGCCGCTCCTTGGCGTAGGCGGCGGCGTTCTGATAGGCGACCTCGGAGAGCGCCAGTCCCTGCACGCCGACGCCGAGCCGGGCTTCGTTCATCATGGTGAACATCGCCGTGAGGCCGTGGTTCGCCTCGCCGACGAGCCAGCCCTGCGCGCCGTCGTAGTTCATCACGCAGGTCGCGTTGCCGTGAATGCCCATCTTCTCTTCGATGGAGCCGCACGACACCTTGTTGCGGGCGCCCAGCGAACCGTCGGGATTGACCAGCACTTTCGGCACGACGAAGAGCGAAAGGCCGCGCGTCCCCTCGGGCGCGCCTTCGATGCGCGCGAGAACCAGATGAATGATGTTGTCGGTGAGATCCTGCTCGCCGCCGGAGATGAAAATCTTGTTGCCCGTGATGGCGTAGCTGCCGTCGCCCTGCGGCACCGCCTTGGTCCGCAGGAGCCCGAGATCGGTGCCGCAATGCGGCTCCGTCAGGTTCATGGTGCCGGCCCATTCGCCCGCCACGAGCTTCGGCAGATAAGTCTTCTTCTGCTCCGGCGAGCCATGCAGCAACAGCGCGGCGATCGCGCCCTGAATGAGGCCCGGATACATCGAGAAGGCGAGATTGGAAGACGCGAGGAATTCGTTCACCGCGACCGTCAGGGTGGACGGCAATCCCTGGCCGTCGAACTCGCTCGGCGCCGCCAAGCCGATCCAGCCGCCGCCGACGAACTGGCGGTAGGCGTCGCGGAACCCGGCCGGCGTCGTCACGCGTCCGTCAGCGTGACGGGTGCAGCCCTCGCGGTCGCCGCTGCGGTTGAGCGGCAACAGGACCTCTTCGCAGAACTTCCCGGCCTCTCCAAGAACGGCTTCGATCACGTCGGGCGAGGCATCGGCGAAGCCCGGCACATTGTCGTAGCGCTCGATGCGGAAGACGTCGCGAAGCAGGAACAGCACCTCGTCGACGGGTGCTTTGTAGATCGGCATGAGCGTCCTCTGGGGAAAAACGCCGTCGATGCCGGGGGCGCCCGGCCGTCGTGCCGATCCGCCGCGCGGCCGGCAACGCTCCACCATGGCGCATGCGTTTTACGTCAACGTTAAGGCAGAATGAGTCGATGGCGCGCAGCGGCG
>CAYVBN010000441.1:0-2499 GCA_964449645.1 uncultured Hyphomicrobiales bacterium | reverse complement strand
TCCTGCGCCGCCGTGTCGCCCGGCCGCGCGAAGGCGAAGATGCGCCGCCCCTGCCAGACGGCCACCTGGGCCAGGAGATGGGCGGCGGCGCCGAACCCATAAAGGCCGAGCGCCTCGCCCTCGCCCGCGATGCGATAACAGCGCCAGCCGATCAGCCCGGCGCACAGCAGCGGCGCGCTTTGCAGCTCGTTCAGTCCGCCGGGCAGCCGGAAGCAGAAGCGCGCGTCGGCCACGGTATGCGTCGCATAGCCGCCGTCGCGCGTGTAGCCGGTGAAGAGCGGCGCATCGCACAGGTTCTCGCGTCCGCTGCGGCAATAGGGACAGCGCCCACAGGTGTAACCGAGCCACGGAATGCCGACGCGCTCGCCCAGCGACAGGCCCGAAACACCGGCGCCAAGCGCGGCGACGTGCCCGACGATCTCGTGACCCGGCACGATCGGCAGCTTGGGATCGGGCAATTCGCCGTCGACCACGTGCAGATCGGTGCGGCAGACGCCGCACGCGGCAACCTCGACCAGAACCTCGTTCGCACCGGGCTGCGGCACCGGGCGCTCGCGCATGACGAGAGGCGTGCGCGGCGCTTCCAGAACCATGGCGCGCATCATCGGCATGGCGTCCTCATGCGACCGCTGCGAGACGAAGCAGGCCGGCCCCACTGTTCGGCACGATAGCAGGCTTGCGCGGAACCGGCACGGCCGTCCGGCCTTTCTCTTGCCGTGTGAAGGGTCTAAACCGCACTATCACTTCTCCGGAACCCCGCCTCATGCGTACCGAACAAGCCCGCCCCGTCCGCCTCGAAGACTACCGAGCCCCCGATTGGCTCGTCGAGACCGTCGATCTCGACGTCTCGCTGCATCCGAACCGGACGCGCGTGCGCGCGACGCTCTCGCTCAAGCCCAATCCGCAGGCGGCAGCGCCCGCGCCGCTCGTACTCGACGGCGACGGGCTCGAGCTCGTCTCGTTGCGCCTCGACGGGGCGGAGCTTCCGGCGGGGCATTTCGTCGCCACGCCCGACAGCCTGACCATCGCCCAGCCGCCGAATGGACCATTCCGGCTCGAGATCGAGACCGCGGTCGATCCGGCCGGCAACACGCAACTGATGGGGCTTTATCGCTCGCGCGGGACCTACTGCACCCAGTGCGAGGCCGAGGGCTTCCGCCGCATCACCTATTTCCCGGATCGCCCCGACGTCATGGCGGTCTACACGACCCGGATCGAGGCAGAGAAATCCGAAGCCCCGGTGCTGCTGTCGAACGGCAACCTGGTCTCGGCCGGCGAGGTCCCGGGCACGACGCGCCATTTCGCCGTGTGGCACGATCCTTTTCCCAAGCCCTGCTATCTGTTCGCGCTCGTCGGCGGCGACCTCGCCTGCGTGGAGAGCCGCTTCACCACCAAATCGGGCCGCAAGGTCGCGCTCAAGATTTTCGTCGAACACGGCAAGGAGAGCCGCTGCGCCTACGCCATGGACAGCCTCCGGCGGGCGATGCGCTGGGACGAGGAAGCGTTCGGGCGCGAATACGACCTCGACGTGTTCATGATCGTCGCCGTCTCCGACTTCAACATGGGGGCGATGGAGAACAAGGGCCTCAACATCTTCAATGACAAATACGTCCTCGCCTCGCCCGAGACCGCGACCGACAGCGATTACGCCAGCATCGAGGGGGAGATCGCCCACGAGTACTTCCACAATTGGACCGGCGACCGCATCACCTGCCGCGACTGGTTCCAGCTCTGCCTGAAGGAAGGCCTCACGGTGTTCCGCGATCAGGAGTTCACGTCGGACCAGCGCTCGCGGCCGGTGAAGCGCATCACCGACGTGCGGGTGCTGCGCTCGCATCAGTTCGTCGAAGACGCGGGCCCCCTCGCCCATCCGGTGCGCCCGTCGGTCTATCGCGAGATCAACAACTTCTACACGGCGACCGTCTACGAGAAGGGCGCCGAGGTCGTTCGCATGCTCAAGACGCTGCTGGGGTCGGCAGGCTTCCGCAAAGGCATGGATCTCTATTTCGAGCGCCACGACGGACAGGCGGCGACCATCGAGCAGTTCGTCCAGTGCTTCGCGGACGCGACCTCGACTGACCTCGGCCAGTTCATGCGGTGGTATTCCCAGGCCGGAACCCCGGAAGTCGCCGTCACGGCGCGCTACGACGCGAAGGCCAAGAGCCTCAGCCTCGAGATCGCCCAGGTGCTGCCGCCGACGCCCGGCCAGCCCACGAAGGAACCGCAGGTCATTCCGCTGGTGATGGGGCTCGTCGGGCCGCATGGCCGCGACCTGCCGCTGCGGCTCGCCGACGGTGGGACGCTCCCGCGCGGTGTGCTCACCCTGTCGAAACCGGCGGAAACCTTCGTGTTCACGGGTCTTGACCACCGGCCGGTCCCGTCGCTCAACCGTGGCTTCTCGGCGCCGATCCGACTGTCGGTCAACTATTCTGAGGACGACCTGCGGTTCCTGGCGGCGCACGACCCTGATCCGTTCAACCGCTGGCAGGCCGTTCAAAC
>CAYVBN010000440.1:0-6032 GCA_964449645.1 uncultured Hyphomicrobiales bacterium | reverse complement strand
CTCCCAAGGTGACGATCGCCGTCGCCGATCTGGCCGGCGCACGCAGGGCCTGGGCCTCGCGCGAGGCGGTGGCCGACGGCGTCGTCCTGGCCCGCGATCTCGTGCACGAGCCGCCGAACGTGCTCTATCCGGAGGAATTCGCCCGCCGCGCGTCGCAATTGAAAAAGCTTGGCGTCGGGGTCGACATCCTCGACGTGCGCGCGATGCAGAAGCTCGGCATGAACGCGCTGCTCGGGGTCGGCCAGGGATCGGCGCACGAGAGCCGCGTCGTCGTCATGCGCTGGAACGGCGGGCGGCGCGGCGAGGCGCCGGTCGCCTTCATCGGCAAGGGCGTCTGCTTCGACACCGGCGGCATCTCGATCAAGCCGGCGCAGGGCATGGAGGACATGAAGGGCGACATGGCCGGCGCAGCGTGCGTGGTCGGCCTGATGCAGGCGCTCGCCGCCCGCAAGGCGAAGGTGAACGCCGTCGGGGCGATCGGCATCGTGGAGAACATGCCCGACGGCACTGCGCAGCGGCCGGGCGACATCGTCACCTCGATGTCCGGTCAGACGATCGAGCTCATCAACACCGACGCCGAGGGGCGCCTCGTGCTCGCCGACGTACTGCACTACGTGGCGAAGCGGTTCGCGCCCAAGTTCATGATCGACCTCGCGACCCTGACGGGCGCCATCATGGTGGCGCTCGGGCAGGAATACGCGGGCCTCTTCACCAACGACGACAAGCTCGCCGAACGGCTCGCCGCCGCCGGCCAGGCGACCGGAGAGCGCGTGTGGCGCATGCCGCTCGGGCCGGAATACGACAAGCTGATCGACTCGAAGTTCGCCGACATGAAGAACACGGGCGGCCGGTACGGCGGCTCGATCACAGCCGCGCAACTGCTGCAACGGTTCGTCGGCAAAACGCCATGGGCGCATCTCGACATCGCCGGCACAGCGCTCGGCTCGCCGCAGAGCGACATCAATCGGGCCTGGAGCTCCGGATGGGGCGTGCGGCTGCTCGACCGGCTGGTGGCAGATTATTACGAGCCCTGAGCATGATCCCGAAAAGTGGGAACCGGTTTTCGGATCAGATCATGCCCGAGGAAAAAGGCATGATCCCGAAAAGTGGGAACCGGTTTTTGGATCAGATCATGCTCGAGGAAAAGGCATGATCCCGAAAAGTGGGAACCGGTTTTCGGATCAGATCATGCTCAGGATCAACAAATAGGGTCGCGCGCCCGGTCGAGCCGATGACCGAGATCTTGTTCTATCACCTGCAGAACCAGCCGATCGAGCGCGTGCTGCCGACGCTGCTGGAGAAGTCGCTCGCGCGCGGCTGGCGCGCGATCGTGCAGGGGGCGTCCGACGAGCGCATCGAAGCACTCGACGCACATTTGTGGACATATCGCGACGACAGCTTTCTCCCGCACGGCACTTACCGGGAGAACACCGCGGCTCAACAACCGGTCCTGCTGACGCTCGGCGCCGACAATCCGAACGGCGCCGCCATCCGTTTTCTGATCGACGGCGCGCCGATCCCGCCCGATGCGGATGCTTATCAGCGGATCGTGCTGCTGTTCGACGGCGACGATCCGGATGCGGTGGATGCAGCGCGTGCGCGCTGGAAGGAAGCCAAGGCGCAGGGCTTTGATGTTACCTATTGGCAGGCGGACGAGAACGGCCGCTGGGCGAAGAAAGCGTGAGGCGCGACACAAGAGGGGCGAGACGCGGGCAAAACGATGATGCCGGTGCCGAACCTCTTGGTTTTTCACGCGATGCGCTTCCACAGCGTCGTCCGGCCGGCCTTGATGGTGACGCAAAAATCCGCTGATATCCCAACGAGAGCGGGACGAGCGGCGGGGTGTCTCGATGAGACGGACGGCGGGACGGGATGCGATCTGGTGGGGCATGCGCATTGTGGCGCCGGCGCTCGCCGTGTCGTTTCTGGCGGCGTGCTCGTCCGTGCCGGACATAACGCAAGTCAATCTTCCCAAGCCTGACTTCAGCAGCTTTGCGCCGACCGATTGGAACGTGTTCGCCAAGACCGAAGCGACGAGCAAGCCGGTCGGACCGGAAGATTTCGTCGACGGTCAGGGGCATTGTCCCGGATCGGCCGAACCCGCGCCCGACGCTTCGGCCGGTGCCACGCCGACTCCGGTCGTGCATGGCGGAGTCGCGCTTGGCATGGCCGAGTGCGAGGTCGTGCGCGCCGCAGGGCAGCCGCAGAACGTCGAGATCAGCACCAATGAGCACGGCGATCGCAACGTCATCATAACGTATCAGGGGGGCGACCGATCCGGCATCTACCGGTTCGTCGCCGGGCGCTTGGTCTCGATCGAGCGCGGCCCCGAGCCGGCCGCGCCTGAAAAAAAGAAGCCGGTCGCCAAGAAGCGGGCGAAGAAGGCGCCGAGCGCCTGAGAGCCGCGACGGATTTTTCGCGACACGCCCAACACAAACCTTCGTTTGCCTTTGTTTGTCGGACGCGATGCAGCGCGAAGTGATGCGCTGCCGGTCCGGCATCCACGTCCAACCGTGAAATTGGTTCCGCGTGAATCGAGTCTCAGGTCTGCGGCACGGGACCGCGCACCGCGCCGCGCCCGGCACAGGGGTCGAGAACGAGGCGCGGCCGGCTCGCAGCGGTCGGCTCACAAGGGCGTGAGACGGGCTTCGCCCGGGCAGCGCGCGGTCGACCCTGCGGATGCCGCATGGGATCATTCACGCAGCGCATGATCCGGCGACGTGTGAGCAGTCCGCCGAAACGACCGTGCGCCAGTTGTCAAGTTGGAGCGCGATCTTACGCAAAACCGGTATCCGCTTTTGCGGATCGCGCACGGGCATTACGGATCGGAGCGGACATGCCATCGAATTTGTCGCGTCGCATTCTCGCGGCCTTCGCCGCCCTGCTGATGGTCGGCTGGGGAACGATCGCGCTCCCGCAGGAGGCGCCGCGCACCCGCCCGCAGGCAGCGCCATCCGCCTCGACCGGGACGAGCGAGAACCGCGGCGAAGCTGCGCGTCCGGACGCGCAGAGAAATGAGCCCGCGCGCGGCGAGCGCGCGACGCAGAGGCGATTGCCCGGCGACGTCACGACCGACCACGTCGTCGAATTGCCGGACCGCACGCTGCGCTTCCAGGCGACTGCCGGCACCATTCCGTTGTTCGACGCGGAGAGCGGAGCCGAGCAGGCGCAGATCGCCTATATCGCGTACATCCAGAAGGATGCCGCTATCGCGTACATCCAGAAGGATGCCGCTCCGGCGAGCCGGCCCGTCACCTTCGTGGTGAACGGCGGTCCGGGTGCGGCCTCGGGCTATCTTCAGCTCGGCGCGGTCGGGCCCTGGCGGCTGCCGCTCGACCATGTGATCCCCTCGAGCCCGCCCGAGGTCGTGCCCAATGCGGAGACGTGGCTCGATTTCACCGATCTCGTGTTCATCGATCCGGTCGGCACCGGCTACAGCCGCTTCCTGACGTCGAACGACGGCGTGCGCCGGCATTTCTGGTCGGTCGACGGCGATGCCGATGCGCTCGCGGTGGTGATGCGCAAGTGGATCGAGAAGGCCGGGCGGCAGGTCTCGCCGAAATTCATCCTCGGCGAGAGCTATGGCGGGTTTCGCGCGCCGAAGATCGCCCGCGCGCTGCAGAACAGCCAGGGCGTCGGCGTGAACGGGCTGGTGCTGGTCTCGCCGGTGCTCGATTTCGGCTGGCGCGGGCAGGGGCGCCATTCCCCGTTCAGTTTCGTCGCGCGTCTTCCCTCGATGGCCGCCACCGCGCTCGAGGACAAAGGCCAGTTCGCGCCCGACGCGCTGCAGGACGTCGAACGTTACGCGGCGGGCGATTATCTGCTCGATCTGCTGCGCGGAGAGCGCGACACGGCGGCGATCGACCGCATGACCGGCCGCGTCGCCGCCTTTACGGGGCTCGACGCGGACGTGGTGCGCCGGGTCGCGGCCCGGATCGACATCGGCACGTTCCAGCGCGAATTGGGGCGCCGGCGCGGACGCGTGGCGAGCGTCTACGACACGACCGTCACCGGTCTCGATCCCTATCCGAACACGATCCGCGGACGGTTCGAGGACCCGCTGTTCGACGGGATCATCGCGCCGTTGTCGAGCGCGATGACAGGTCTCTACCGCCGCGTCCTCAATTGGCACGTGGAAGAGCCGTATCATCTGCTCAATCGCGAGATCAGCAGCAAATGGAACTGGGGCCGAGGGCGCACGCCGCCCGAGGTCGTCGATGATCTGCGCAACATCCTGGCGCTCGATCCGCGTCTGCAGGTCCTCGTCGTGCACGGCGCCAGCGACCTCGTCACCCCTTATTTCGAGAACAAGCTGATCATCCGGCAACTGCCGGCGTTCGGAACACCCGACCGTCTTAAGCTCGCGGTCTACGGCGGCGGCCACATGTTCTACACCCGCGACGCGTCGCGCCGCAGCCTGCGGGAGGACGCGGTCAAGCTCTACAAGGCCGCGACTGCGACCGACAATCGCAATGGGACCGAGTGAGCCATCACTCCGCGTTCGCGCTTTCGTACTCGCCGCTCGAGGCGAGCCAATCGTCTTCCGCGCGGGCGAGCGCGGCCGCGGCGTCCGCGCGCTCCTTGGCCAGTAGGGCTGCGCGCGCCGGCTCGCGGACGTAGACGTCGCTCGTGGCCAGCTCGGCGTCGATCTCGGCGATCCGCTTGTTTAACCGGGCGATCGTCTTTTCGATCTCGGCGATGCGGCGGCGGAGCGGAGCAAGCTCGGCGCGCTTTTCCGCCGCTGCCCGGCGGGCTTGCGTGCGTGACGGCCGGTCGTCGCCGGATTTTGCGCCGGAATCGGTCTGGCTGTCGGACCGGCCCAGCACCAGCCGGCGGTAATCGTCGAGGTCGCCCTCGAACGGCGTCACGGTGCCGCCCGCCACCAGCCACAGCCGTTCGGCGCAGGCTTCGATCAGATGCCGATCGTGCGAGACGATCATGACGGCGCCCGGATAGTCGTTGATCGCTTCGATCAGCGCGGCGCGGCTGTCGATGTCGAGATGGTTCGTCGGCTCGTCGAGAATGACGAGATGCGGGGTATCGAACGTCGCGAGCCCGAGCAGCAGACGCGCCTTCTCGCCGCCCGAAAGATTCTCGACCGGCGTATCGGCGGCCGCGCCGGAAAATCCGATCGCGCCGACCCGCGCCCGCACCGTGGCCTCGGGCGCATCCGGCATGAGGGCGCGCAGGTGATGGTAGGGCGTCCGCGCGCCGGCGAGCTCGTCGAGCTGGTGCTGCGCGAAATAAGCGATCTTCAACCGGTCGGCGCGGGTGATGCGGCCGCTGCTCGGCGCCAGACGCCCGGCGATCAGTTTCATCAGCGTCGACTTGCCGTTGCCGTTGGCGCCGATCAGCGCGATCCGATCGTCGTTGTCGATGCGCAGCGTCAGCCGGCGCAGCACGGGCTTGTCGGGTTCATAGCCGGCGGCGACGTCATCGAACGCGACGATCGGCGGTGACAGCAGCTTCTCGGGCGGCGGGATGACGATCTCGCGCACCTCGTCGTCGATGCGCGCCGCGATCGGCTCGAGCTTGGCGAGCAGCTTCAGCCGTGACTGCGCCTGGCGGGCCTTGCTCGCCTTGGCGCGGAAGCGTTCGACGAACGCCATGAGGTGCTTGCGCTGGGTCTCCTGCTTCCTGGCGAGCTTGAGGTCGAGCGCCTGCCGCTCGCGCCGCTGCCGCTCGAACGCCGAATAGCCGCCGCGATAGAACGTCAGCTTGCCCGCCTGCAGATGCAGGATGGAATCGACGGCACCGTCGAGCAGATCGCGATCGTGGCTGATGAGGATGACCGTGCGGGGATAGCGCGCGAGATGCTCCTGCAGCCACAGCGTGCCTTCGAGATCGAGATAATTGGTCGGCTCGTCGAGCAGCAGGAGGTCCGGCTCGGAGAACAGCACGGCGGCAAGCGCGACGCGCATGCGCCAGCCGCCCGAGAAAGCGCTGCAGGGCCTCTGCTGGTCGTCGTGCGAGAAGCCGAGGCCGGCCAGGATGGCGGCCGCGCGGGCCGGCGCCGCGTGCGCGCCGATGTC
>CAYVBN010000439.1:0-4747 GCA_964449645.1 uncultured Hyphomicrobiales bacterium | reverse complement strand
ATGAAGGCGATGAGGACGGCACTCCGACGCGCCTGCTGGGTGGCACGCTTTGCCTGGCCGAGAATGTCGCCGACGCGGCGGTCTGCATCCTGAGCGCTGAGACCGGTGCGCGAGGCAACCAGACGGACCAGATAGGTGCGGTCGTCGGGCGCGACGTCGCGCCGGCCGCTGCCGCTCACCAGAATGCGTGCCGCTTCTGCGCGCGCATCGCTGCCGGCGCCTTCGGTCGCGCGCCGTTCGGAGCGGAACAGGCGATCGAGTTCGAGCGCGTAAAAGGTTTCCGCGCTCGATGTGCTGCGCGCGGCCGGACCGGTGAGCCGCGCGGCCGCCGGCGCGAGCGCCTGTGCGGTCGCAATGGAAAACAGCGCACCGAAGCACACGGCCAGCGCCCAAGTGACGAGCCCGTGCACGCCGTCGCGGAATTCGCGTTCTTCGCCGTCGAGCCCGCTCCAGCCCGCACGCATGCGGCCGGCCAGATAGCCGCCGAGGGCAAAGCTGCCGAGCGCGACCAAAAGGATCCAGAGCCCGGAGGCGAACGCGAGTGCTGCCGATGCGTCGCGCCAGGACGGAGAGGGGGAGGCGACGGAAAATCCTATCCCGGTGCCGAAGGTGATGAGGACGAAGAACACTGCGGCGGCGCTCAGCGCACCCGCAAAGACAGGTCCCCACTGCAGATAAGGACCGGTGCCGGTGGCGGCATCGGTCCGATCGACCGGCTCTTGCACGGCGCGCCTCCCGGTTCAGCGCAGGCCGAAGAACGACAGGATGGCAAGGATCACGACAATCAGACCGATCAGATAAATGATCTGGTTCATGGCAGTCCTCCTCCGGCCGGGCGTTGTGCGCCTCTGTCCGGCGGGGAAACCGCCGCAGGCAGAAGAAGGTTCCTTCCCGCAGTGCGGCAGAGAGGAGTTCAATACCGCTGTACGGTGCGATGTGTGTGTTCGCCGCCGGGGCTGCGTCCGCTCACTCCGCCGCGTCGCGCTGGGCCAAAGCCGCCCAGATCCGTTGCGGGGTCGCCGGCATGTCGAGCGCCTCGAGCCGGCAGCGGCGCAGCGCGTCGAGCACCGCGGTCATGACGGCGGGCGGCGCGCCGGTCGCGCCGGCTTCGCCCGCGCCCTTGACGCCGAGCGGGTTGGTGGCGGCGGGCACCTCGACGAATTCGGAGTCGATCTCCGGCACGTCGCTCGCGCGCGGCATGGCGTAATCCTGGAAACTGCCGGTGACGAGCTGGCCATCGGCGTCGTAGACGACCGACTCCATCAAGGCCTGTCCGATGCCCTGCGCCACGCCGCCCTGAATCTGTCCCTCGCACAGCAGCGGGTTGAGCACGCGGCCGACGTCGTCGACCGCCGTGTAGCGCACCACCTCGACGGTGCCGGTTGCCGGATCGACCTCGACCTCGCACACGTGGCATCCGTTCGGATAGTTCGGCGGCTCGCTCGCGAAGGTGCCGGCGGCAGACAGGCCAAGCTCGAATTGCGGCGGCAAATGTGCCGGCCGGTAGAATGCCTTGGCGACATCGGTGAGGGCGATCGTCCGATCGGTGCCGGCAACGCGGAAGCGTCCGGCGTCGAACTCGATGTCGGTCGCCGCCGCTTCGAGCAGATGCGCGGCCATCGGCTTGGCTTTCTCGACGATGCCGTCGGCCGCGCGCTTGAGCGCATTGCCGCCCACCATCATGCTGCGCGAGCCGTAGGTGCCGCGCCCGAACGGCACCTCGTCGGTGTCGCCCTGCACGAAGCGGATCGATTCGAACGGGATGCCGAGCCATTCGGCCAGCATCTGCGCGTAGGTGGTCGCGTGTCCCTGGCCGTGCGAATGGGTGCCGGCGACGATCGTCGCGGTGCCGCCCGGATCGAAGCGCACTTCCATGCGATCGTTGAACACGGCCGCCTCCTCAAGGAAATAGGCGAGACCGCGTCCGCGCAGCTTGCCGTTCCGCTTCGACTCGGCGGCGCGTTTGGCAAATCCTTTCCAGTCGGCGCGCGCGAGACATTCGTCCATCACGCGCGCGAAATCGCCGCTGTCGTAGACACAGCCGGTCGGCGTCCGATACGGCATCTTGCCCGGCGGAATGAAATTGCGCCGGCGCAATTCGATCGGGTCGATGCCGGTCACGGCGGCCGCGCGCTCGATCAGCCGCTCGATCAGATAGGCCGCCTCCGGGCGGCCGGCGCCGCGATAGGGCGCGAGCGGCGCCGTGTTGGTGAGAACCGCCTTGGAGACGACGTGCGCGGCCGGAAAGTCGTACACGCCCGGGATGAGCTTGAGCGAGAACATCGAGGTCGCGACCGCCGCGCCGATGACGTGCGAGCCGACGTTGTGCAGCGCCTCCGCGCGCAGCGCGAGAACCTTTCCGTTCTCGTCGAGCGCCAGCTCGCCGCGCACCACCTGATCGCGCCCGTGCGAATCCCCGAGCAGCGCTTCGGCGCGCGTCGAGGTCCACTTGACCGGCCGGTCGAGGCGCCGCGATGCCCACAGCACCAGCGCGTCCTCTGGATAGCTGCCGAACTTCATCCCGAAGCCGCCGCCGACGTCGGGCGAGATCACCCGGAGGCTCGTCTCCGCGATGCCGAGCACGCGCGCCATCGCGCTGCGGGTGCCGTGCGGATTCTGCGACGTGGAATAGAGCGTGTAAGCGCCGTTCTCGTAGCTGCCGTTGGCGGCACGCGGCTCGATCGAGTTCGCGGTGATGCGATTGTTGACGAGCCGCAGCGAAACAACATGTTTCGCCGCCGCGAAAGCCGCGTCCGTCGCCTCCTTGTTGCCGAAGGCGAGCGTGAAGGAGACGTTGCCCGGACACGCGTCCCAGATGGCCGGCGCGTCCGGTTTCACCGCTTCCTCGACGTTGACGATCGCCGGCAGCGGCTCGTAGTCGACCTCGACGAGATCGGCGGCGTCGCGCGCCTGCGCGGCGGTTTCCGCGACCACGAAGGCGACCCGATCGCCGACGGCGCGCACCTTGTCGATCGCGAGGATTGGGCGCAGCGTGCGATAGCCCTTCGGTCCGCCCATGTCCTCGGGCATCACCGGGGCGAGGCTGCCGAGCTTGTCGACCTGGACGTCCGCTCCTGTCAGCACGCAGAGGACGCCCGGCGCTGCTTCGGCGGCCGTCTTATCGATGCGCCGGATGTGCGCATGCGCATGCGGCGACATGACGAGGACGCCGTAGCATTGGCGCGGCAGGTCGATGTCGTCGACGTAGCGCCCACGCCCGGTGACGAAGCGGCGGTCCTCCGTGCGCCGGACCGGCTGGCCGATGCCGAATTTGTTCAAGGGAATTCGCGGAGCGTCCACGTCGATCCTCAAATCTTTGTTGGGCGCAATCCCGCCGAACGCGGGGTTCGTCGCGGGATCGTGTCCGGTATGATCTAGGCCCGTCGCCGGTGCATTTGAGCGTTGCGGGGCGGCGCGCGCAAGGCGCATCCGCGCGCGGCGCGCCGATCGAAGCCGCTAGAGCAGGATGATGTTTCCTCGCATCGTCATCCTGCTCTACCTCTTTGATTTGCGCATGATCTTAATCTTATCCGGAAACCGGCATCCACTTTTCGGGGTCATGCTTCATCTCTTTAGATTTGCGCATGATCTATCCGAAAAACGTCATTCACTTTTCGGGATCGTGCTGCGCGAGCTCCGGAAGCACCGGCCGCCCATCGGCGTCGAACGGCAGCGGCTTCACCCACAGCACCGCCGCAAGCGGCAAGGGTCCGTAGAGGTGCGGAAAGAGTGCGCCGCCGCGCGACGGCTCCCATTTGAGGGCAGGGCCCAGCGCGTCGGCCGCGACCGCGACGAGAACGAGGTCGCGTTGACCGGAGAAATGCTTGACCGCCGTTTCGGCCACCTGGTCGGCGGCCGAAAGGTGGATGTATCCGTCCGCCAGGTCGACCGGCGCGCCGCGGAACCGGCCCGCGCGCTCCGCTTCGCGCCAGAGCACTGCATCACTGATCTTGTAGACGACACTGATCTTGTAGACGATGTGGGGCATGAGACCGGTCCGTCAGATCACGAGCGTGAGGCGCTTGGCCGCCCGCGTGATGCCGGTATAGAGCCAGCGCTCGCGGCTGTCCGGAAAGGCGAAGGACTCGTCGAACAATACGACATCGTCCCATTGCGAGCCCTGCGCCTTGTGCACGGTGAGGACGTAGCCGAAATCGAACTCGTCGTAGCGCTTGCGCTGCGTCCAGTCGATCTCCTCGATGGCGCCGGTGAAGCATTCGGGCCGCACCGACACCTTGAGCGGGCGCGTGCCCGTGTCGTCGTCGGGCCGCAGCCGCATGGTGACGATTTTCGATTTGGCGACGGCGCGCTCCTTCACGAGCCACAGGCTCCCATTCAGCAGTCCCTTGCGGCGGTTGTTGCGCAGGCAGACGAGCTTGTCGCCCGCCGCCGGCAACGGCTCACCGAAGCCGCGCCGCTCGCGCAGCCGCGTGTTGTAGGCGCGCCGCGTCGCATTGCGGCCGACGAGCACCTGGTCGGCGTCGAGCACGCGCTGCGGATCGAGGTCCTCGCGGCGCACGACTTGCGTTTCCCCGTAGGTTCCGGGAGCAAGGCGGTTGCCGGCGCGCACCTCGGTCGACAGCCACACGATCGGATCGTCGCACGCCTGCCGGTGCACTTCGGTGAGCATCGCATCGGGTTCGGCATCCGTGAAGAATCCGCCGCCCTGGATCGGCGGCAACTGCGCCGGATCGCCGAGCACGAGCACCGGCGTGCCGAAGGAGAGCAGGTCGCGGCCGATCTCCTC
>CAYVBN010000438.1:0-2807 GCA_964449645.1 uncultured Hyphomicrobiales bacterium | reverse complement strand
CTCGCGCTGTCGTTCCGCTCACGCCGCCGATTCTGGGAGACGTTCACCGATCGCGCGGTCAGGCATCCCGATCGCACTCCGGCGCAGTCGGATTTCGACGCCGTGCTCGCGCAGGCGATCCGGGCGAAGCTCGAAGCCCTGATCCCGCGCGGCTTTGCTCTCTGGGCGGATGCCGCGCACACGTGGCGCCCGCGCGTGCAGGCGCTCGCGCTGTCGTTCCGCTCACGCCGCCGATTCTGGGAGACGTTCACCGATCGCGCGGTCAGGCATCCCGATCGCACTCCGGCGCAGTCGGATTTCGACGCCGTGCTCGCGCAGGCGATGGACGCGCCGGACAGCAGCGAACAGGGCTCGGTGACGCTGGTCGGCGCCGGACCGGGCGACCCGGAGCTTCTGACCCTGCGGGCGGTGCGCGCCCTGCAATCGGCCGAGGTCATCCTGTACGACGATCTGGTCGCGCCGGAGATTCTCGAGTTCGCGCGGCGCGAAGCCAAGAAAATGCTGGTCGGCAAGACCGGCCACGCCCCCTCCTGCAAACAGGACGATATCAACACCCTGATGGTGTCGCTCGCGAAGTCCGGCCGGCGCGTCGTGCGGCTCAAGGGTGGCGATCCGATGATCTTCGGCCGCGCCGGCGAGGAGATCGCGGCGTGCCGGGAGGCCGGCATCGCCGTCGACATCGTGCCCGGCATCACCGCCGCGCAGGGCGCCGCGAGCCGGCTCGGCGTGTCGCTCACCCACCGCGCGCAGGCCCGGCGCGTGCAGTACGTCACCGGCCACGACCGTCATGGCCGTCTCCCGGCCGATCTCGATTGGCGGAGCATCGCGGATCCCGTGGCGACGACGATCGTCTATATGCCGCGAAAGACAATTTCCGAGCTCGCGTCGCGCGCCATCGCGGCCGGCCTCGATCCGGGGACGCCGGCGCTCGCGATGGTCAACGCCACCCGCCCGCAAGAGACGAGCATCCGGGCGAGCATCGGCGACATCGCCGACAGGATCGCTGCATGCGGGATCGACGGTCCGATGCTGGTGATGATCGGTTCCGCCCTTGCGGCATGCTCCGAAACGGAACGTGGCGGCACCGAGCGGAGCCGATCACGCTCCACAGCCGTGCGGAGCGCCTGAACGCGTGACGGCGGCCGTGCGGCATCGGCGCGCGGCACCCGAGCCCTAACGGCATAGATCATCATCCGCCTCCGCGTTATGGTCGGCGCCTCAATCGGTGAGGTGCCCCCAATGTCGAGCCATCTTCTCCCGCGCGACCGCTGTGAATATTCCGCGATCGTCGATCGTCCGCCGCTGAAACTCCCGGGCGGCGCCCGCATCGTGGTGTGGTCGATCGTCAATCTGGAAGTCTGGGATATCGGGCGGCCGATGGCGCGGCAGGTGCTGCCGGCGCCGACCGGCGTGCCGCTCCTGCCCGACGTGCCGAACTGGAGCTGGCACGAATACGGCATGCGGGTCGGGACCTGGCGCTTCTTCGAGCTCTACGAGCGGCTCGGCATCCGGCCGACGCTGGCGATCAACGCGCGCGTCTGCGAGGACTACGTGCGCGTCGCCGAGGAAGCGAAGCGGCAGAACTGGGAGTTCATGGGCCACGCCTACGATCAGATGCCGATCCACAAGTACGAGGATCAGGCGGCGATGATCAACCGCTCCATGGACCTGCTCGAACGCTTCACCGGCAAGCGGCCGGTCGGCTGGCTCGGCCCGGGCCTGACCGAAACCTACGAGACGCCCGAACTCCTGGTCGATGCCGGCGTCAAATACATCGGCGACTGGGTATACGACGACGAGCCGTCGGTGATCCGCACCCAGAAGGGCCCGCTCGTCACCCTGCCCTACACGGTGGAGCTCAACGACATCCCGATGATGATCGTGCAGCACCACCAGAGCGATTATCTGCTCCGGCGCTCGATCGACCAGTTCGATCGGCTCTACGCGGAAGGCAAGGACCGCGCCAAGATCATGGCGATCGCCATCCACCCGTACATCAGCGGCCAGCCGCACCGGATCAAATATCTCGAATCGATCTACGAGTACGTGAACCGTTTCCCCGGCGTGCTGCACTGGAACGGGGCGGAGATTCTCGACTGGTATCGGTCCGTCGGCGGAACCCGCCAGATGGCGGCCGAATAGCGGACCGAACGCGACCGAGCCCGCGCCGGACCCCGGCGCGGGCTTCATCCTGCCGCAGCCGGGCCCAAGCAAAACCTATTTACAGCGGGGCGGTCCGCATGGTCCGCTGGCGCCCGAATGGCGCGAACAGCGCATGGTCCGGCGGTCCGCCGGAAAACCATGTGCAACGATAAAATTGGAGCGCGATCCGCCCAGAGCCGGCATCCCCTTTTGCGGATCCCGCTCTGAGATCGCGCCGGACGTTGGGGAGGAAAAAGGCATGCGAGGACGGGCGACCAAGGGGATCGGTCTGGCCATCGTGGGAGCCGGCCGAGTCGGCCTGTTTCGTGGCGAGGTGGCGGCCCGTCATCCGGCGGTCGAGTGGATCGGCATCGCGGAGAAGAATCCGAACCGCGGCGGCTCCGTCGCGGCCAAGATCGGCGCCGATTTCGTCACCACCGATCATCGCGAGCTGCTGGCGCGGCCCGAGGCGACCTGCGCGATCATCGCCACGGACGAGCATCTGCACGTCGATCCGATCATGACGGCGATCGAGCACGGCCTTCCCATGCTGATCGAGAAGCCGCTGGCGACCGATCTCGCCCAATCGGCACGCGTGCTGGCGGCGATCGAAAGCGCGAAGCTCGACGCGGTCGTCGGCTACACGCAGCGCTTCCGCCGCCGCT
>CAYVBN010000437.1:0-12008 GCA_964449645.1 uncultured Hyphomicrobiales bacterium | reverse complement strand
GTCGGCGCGTAGGACATATCCATCGGCGGGTTGGGGAACTCGCGGGCGCGCGGGCCTTCGAACGGATTGCCGCCGTCCTGGATCTGGCCCTTGAGATTTCCCGCCTTGCCGCCCACGCCGCACAGGTACTCGAACTTGTCGTAATAAGGTTCGAACTCGTCGTAGGTGACACCCCAGTCCTGAACCGTCATGTCCGCCGGAATGGCGGCGGCCCCGTAACGCTCGATGTTGTGGCTGCGGGCGACGAAATCGCTCGGGAGGAAGCGCCAGCACTGGCCGTTCCAATGAATCCCGGCGCCGCCGACGCCGGAGGCGGGCAGGAACGAGCCGAGCTGGCGCATCGGTAATGCGGTCTGGCTCGTATTGTTGCGGAAGGTGAGCGTTTCGCGCGCGGGCTCCTGAAACAGCTCGCGCCGCCAATAGTAGCGCAGCTCGTCCTGGATGAAGGTGACGGCGAAATCCGTCGGCGTGTCGCGCCAACTGCCACGCTCGAGCGCGAGCACGCGCAGGCCGGCATCGGTCAATTCCTGACCCAGGATCGCGGCGGTCCACCCGAACCCGATGAGGACGACGTCTTTATGCGGCAGTTTCTGCGCCATGTTTCAGCCCTGAGGATTCCAACCCGGCCGGCCCTTGATGCTGACCGGCGACAAGTCCACCGGTTGGCCGTGCTTGTTCACGTAGGGGCGATAATCGTAGTGGGCGCCCGGAAAGCCGATCAGCTTCCAGCCAATCATGTCGCGGTTTCCGCCGTAGATCGGATCCGACCAGAACCCCTCGATTGTGTTCTGCAAGAGCTGCCCGAAGAACGTCTGGCCCATTACGTTCTCGAGCTGGGCCTCGCCCTTCTCCAGTTTCTCCAGCACCTGATCCTGGTCGCTTGCAGAGAGATCGCTGAACCGTTTGCCGCCGAAATTCTTGCTGCAATAGTCATCGACCGCACGGATGGCCGCCCGATAGAACTGCGCGGGCGTCATGCGGCTCTGGAATCCCTGCTGCTCCGTGCCGTGCGCCCAGGGGCCTTGCATGTACCAGCGCTCCGCGCGTCCGTACGCGCCGGCGAGCTGCCGGTCGAGAAAGGTGGTGACCCCGGCTTCCTTCGCGCCCGGGCCGAGATCGTCCGCCGGGATCAGGCGGGCGACCGCGGCGTCGATGAATTTCGCTTCGTCAGCCGTGAAAAACTGAAGACCGCCGCCGACTATGGGCTGCGGTGCGTCGGCTTGGCCGGGAGTCCAGGGGACCTCTCCGGAAATGGTCCGGGCTTCGGCGGTGTGCTGCAGCGCCAAGGCGGAACCGACGGCCGCCGTACCGGACAGAAGATTGCGGCGGGTGAGAGGAGGAGCCGACATGCGTGATTGTCCCGCAAGCATCGCTCGCGCGCCCCGTGCCGGTTTATAAACGCTACATTCAGCGGGCGGTTCCCATGTTGCTCGCGCGTCGGCGGAGGCGAGCCGTTCATTGTGGTTCTGTCGGCGATCGGAGGGCCGCCGAACTGCCCACGGTTCGGCCGCACATCGCACCGAGGAACTTCAGGAAGGCGCGCCCGAGAAAGCGCACGCCATCGGAGGATGTTGCGATCAGATAGTTCAGCTCGATACGGCTGAGCGCTGCCTTCAGCGGAAGCAATGGCGCGAGCAGTCTGCCGGCGATGCCGATGAATCGGGTACTGGGCGCCAGGCGGCAGATGTCAGGCTGCAAATATCAAGCTACTGAAAAGCCATTTCCTCCAGCAGACCGCGGATGAGAGGAGAGCGCAGACCTCCTCTGCGATAGACGACCGAGAACGCGATCTTGCCAAAGTGCTGGCCGAGATCGACGCAGCGGAGGTTACGTGCGTGATGGTGCCCCATGCACAGCGTGTGAACGATGGCGACGCCCACGCCCATTTCAACGAAGGTCGCGGCCGTCTGGCAATTGGCCGCCTCGATGATGCTGCTGGCCTGAATGGACCCATTCGCCATCGCCTTGTCGAGCAGCTTGCGGGTCTCCGCGTGGCGCGGCAGGACGATCAGCCGATGCCGGGCGATATCGGCGAGCTTGGGCGGCTGCCGGCGCAGGAGCGGGTCATCCGCCATGCAGACGAGAGACAGGCTGCTCTCCGCGATGACCTCGCGCTCGAGCGCCTTCGGCAGCTTCGGAAACACCCCGATGCTGACGTCCAGCTCTCCGCGCGCCAGCGCACGCAAGGCATCCGATGCTCGGTACACCTGAAGCCGCAACTCGACGCCCGGGAACCGCTTGAGGAAATTGCTGATCTTCGGGGCGGAATACCAGGAATGGTCGGTGCCGATCGAGACGGCCAGCCGGCCTCCGGGCGTCGTGCCGGAAGACAGGGTCGCGATGGCCTGCTCGACACGCTCGAACACGGCATCGACCTCGCGCAGGAACTTCTCACCTGCCGCCGTCAGGATCAGCTTGTTCGGCAGCCGCTCGAACAGTTCAATGCCGAGGTCCTCTTCCAGGCGGCGAAGCTTGGAGGAGATTGCCGGAACGGTCTGGTTGAGCCGTGATGCGGCAAGGCGGAGATTCCCATGCCGCGCCACCAGATGGAAGGCGCGCAACTTCTTCAGATCCAGCGATTCGACGTCCATGGCGCTCCGCGAGGATAAACAGTTGTTTTATGTAAGATACACAGGGTCTTAAATTTACGCAAACGTACATCGGCGGTAGTCTCAAGGTGGAGAAGCGAAATCAGGGCGGACCTGAGGGGCCGAGCGCGCTCGGTCCTGGGGACGCCGACAGGCAGCGGGGAGGACAATGAAGCTCGACAATCAGGTGGCCATCGTCACCGGCGCCGGCCGCAATATCGGGGAGGAAACCGCCAAGTTGCTCGCCTCCGAAGGCGCAAAGGTCGCGGTCGTCGACATGGACAAGGGGCGCGCCGAGAAAGTGGCCGAAACCATCCGGGCGTCGCGTGGCGAAGCGGCGCCGTTCACGGCCGACGTCTCGAGCGAAACGCAGATCGAGAACCTCGTCCGCGGCGTGGTCGACCGCTGGGGGAGGATCGACATCCTGGTCAACAACGCGGCGATTTCCGACAACAAGCACATCCTCGACATCACCAAGGAGCAATGGGACCAGGTCCTGGCGGTCACGCTGACCGGCCCCTTCCTCATGAGCCGGGCCGTGGCGCGGCAAATGGTGGCGCAGAAGTCGGGCGGCCGGATCGTCAATGTCGGCTCGACCTCCGGCTTCTACGGCCGTTCGCGCGCGATCGCCTACACGGCGGCCAAGGGCGGGGTCGCGAACCTGACCCGTTCGATGGCGGTGCAGCTTGCGCCGCACGGCATCCGGGTCAACGGCGTCGTCCCGAACAAGATCGGATCGCCGGTCGGCAAAGACGAATTCGATCCGACCCGTCCCGTCGTCAATCTTCGCGGACGCAACGGATTGCCGATCGACCTTGCGCGCGCGGTGCTCTTCCTGGTCTCGGAGGATTCGGACTTCATCGTCGGCGACATGCTCTTCGTCGATGGCGGCGTCACCGCCATGATGGTCGGAGACAAGACCTCATGACGATCTGCAGATCCGTAGACGGCAGGCGAGAGGACCGGATTCGGAATTCGCGATGAGCGGCACGTCTCGTTATCGGCTTGGCGTCGACGTCGGCGGAACCCACACCGACCTCGTTCTGCTCGATGTCGGCAGCGGCCAGCTCATGGTCGAAAAGGTGTCGAGCACGCCGAAGAACCCGGCTCTCGGCGTTCTCGACGGCGTCGCGCGTTTCCTCCAGAAGGGCATTCGCCCCGAGGACATCGAGTTCTTCGCCCACGGCACAACCATCACGACGAATGCGCTCCTGGAGATGCGCGGCGCCAAGGTCGGCCTCATGATCACTGAGGGCTACCGGGCTGTTCAGGAGGTGCAGAACCAGGCCCGCGACGGAAATCTCTTCGATTATTTCTATGCGAAGCCGGAGCCGATCGCGCCGCAGAGCCTGACGCGGGAGATTCCCGAACGTTCCGACTATTCCGGCAAGGTGCTCAAGCCGCTCGACCGGGACGCGGTCCGGCGGGCCACGCGAGAGCTCAAGGCGGCTGGCGTCGAGTCGATCGCCGTCTGCTATCTGTTCTCCTTCACGAATCCCGCGCACGAGGAGGAGACGCGCCGGCTCATCCTGGAAGAGTTCCCCGGGGTGCATGTTTCGCTGTCGAGCGAAGTGCTGCCGCGCATCCGCGAATGGGCACGCCTCTCGACGACGCTGCTCAACGCCTATCTCGAGCCGGTGATGGTGCGGTACATCGATTATCTGAACAAAGGTCTGGATCGGGCCGGCCTCGTCACCCAGCAGCGTTTTCTCATGCAGTCGAACGGCGGCGTCATGCCGTTCGAGGCCGCGGTGGCAGGCGGCCGGACCGTGCATACGCTGCTCTCGGGTCCGGCGGCCGGAGCACAGGCGAGCGCTTACCTCACCGAGAAGGACGCCGGTCTCGTCACCCTCGACATGGGCGGAACGAGCGCCGACATCGCGTTCATCCAGGGCGGCGTTCCGCTCGAAGTCACCGAGGGGGTAATCGGCCGCCGGCAGATCGACGTGCCGGCGCTCGACATGACGACCATCTCGGCCGGCGGCGGCTCGATCGCCGCGGTCGACGGCGGCGGCTTCCTGACGGTCGGGCCGCAGAGCGCGGGCGCCGAACCGGGGCCGGCCTGCTACGGCCGGGGCGGGGTTCTGCCGACGGTCACCGATGCGGACCTCGTCTGCGGCTATCTCAACCCCGATTATTTTCTCGGCGGCGCGCAGTCACTCGACGTCGCCGCGTCCCGCGCAGCGCTGGAGAAGGCCGTCGCCGGTCCGCTGAAGATGAGCGTGCTCGAAGCCGCCGCCGGCATCCGCCGGATCGTCGACATGCGCATGGCGGACGAGGTGCGGGTGTTCGCCGCCAAGCGCGGCGTCGACCTCTCGACCTTCACGCTCCTTCCGTTCGGCGGCGCCGGTGCGGTGCACGCGGCCGCCGTGGCCGAGGAGCTCGGTATCGGCCGCATCCTCGTGCCGCAGCGCCCCGGCGCGTTCTCGGCGCTCGGCTTGCTGTGCACGGACGTGGTTCACGATTACATCCGCTCCGAGGTCAGGCCGCTCGCCGAAATCACACCGGAGCACGCCGAGGACATCTATCGCCAGCTCGAGGCGAAGGCGCGCGCGGAGCTCGCGCAGGAAGGGCTCGACCCGAAGAACGCGCGGTTCTCGCGTGAGCTGGACCTGCGCTACACCGGCCAGGGCTACGAGCTGCGCACGCCGCTCGCAGGCCTCTTCGCCGACAGGCTGACGGAAGAGTCGCTTTCAGCCGCTCGCCTCCGCTTCGACGAGCGACATGCGCAAGTGCACGGCCATGCGGCGAAGGACCGGCCGGTCGAGATCGTCAGCTACCGGATGCGCCTGCGCGTCGTCGTACCGAAATACGAGCCGCGTCCGGAGTCGCCGGCCGCATCTGCGAGCGGAATCGAGGCCGCACGGAAGGGCCATCGTAAGGTCTACTTCGATGGCGCAACCGGCACGGACGCGGCGGTCTACGAACGCGACCGGCTCGGGATCGGGGCCGTTGTGAGCGGACCGGCCGTGGTCGAGCAGTTCGATGCGACGACGGTCATCCCGCCGGGCTGGTCCGGCCGCGTCGATGCCTATCGCAATCTCGTGCTGGAAAAGAGGTCGTGAGCATGGACGCGATCACGGTCCAGATCCTGCGCAACAAGATTGCGAGCCTGGTCGATGAGATGCACTATCATTTCTATCGGTCCGGTTATTCGACGATCATCCGCGAGTCGCGCGACTTCAGTTGCGTCATCCTCGATCGGAATGGCCGGCTGATCGTCTCGCCACCGATGTTCTTTCACGCGCCCGTGTATCGGCACCTCGTCGGGCGGATCCTCGAGCTTTATGGCGAAGGCGGGATCCATGACGGCGACGTGTTCGTCTCCAATCACCCTTATGAAGGGGGACTGCCGCACGTCTCCGACATGGCCTTCGTGGCGCCGGTGTTCGCCGACGGGAAGATCGTGGCTTTCGCCGGCTCGATCGCCCACAAGGCCGATGTGGGCGGCACCGTCGCGGGATCGACCTCGGCCAACGCGACCGAGATGTACCACGAAGGCGTGTTGCTGCCGCCGATGAAGATCTGGGACGCGGGCCGCGCCTTGCCCGACATCGAGCGGCTCATCCTTGCCAACAGCCGCCAGCCCGCGCTGATGCGCGGCGACATCCACGCCCAGATCGCCGTCACCCAGATGGGCGCCGCGCGCGTGAAGGAGCTGTGCGGCCGGTTCGGCGCGAGCACGCTCACCGACGCATTCGCGGCGATTTTGAACGGCGCGGCCGACGAACTGCGGGCGGCCATTGCGCGCCTGCCGGCGGGGCGTGCCTCGGCCGAGGGGCTGCTCGACAGCGACGGAGTCGTGGTGGACCGCCCGGTGAAGCTCGCCGTCACGGTTACGATCGAGGACGGCATTGCGACCTTCGATTTCTCCGCGAGCGACCCGCAGGCGCGCGGGCCGATCAACCTGCGGCCCTCGATGGTCGAAGCGTGCGTGTTCTATTGCCTGATCGGCTCGCTCGGACCGAGGCTTCATTTCAACGACGGCATGCGCGACGTCGTGCGCATCGTGCTGGCGCCGCGGACCGTCACCAATGCCGAGCCGCCGGCGCCGGTCTCCAATTATCAGATGGTCAATCTGAAGCTCGTGGACGTGATCCTCGAAGCGCTGGCGCAGCTCAATCCCGACCGCGCGATCGCCAACGCCGGCTCGTCGAGTGCGCTCAGCATCGCCTGGGTCAAGGGCCGACCGGGCCAATCGACCATGCAGTACGAAATCCTCGGCTCCGCCTATGGGGGCGGCACCGGGCACGACGGAGCGACCGCGACCGCCACGCATCTGAGCAACCTCCACATCACGCCGATCGAAATCCTCGAATCTGAATATCCCTGCCGTATCACGCGCTTCGACCTCGTTCCCGATTCCGGCGGTGCCGGGCGCTGGCGCGGCGGTTTGAGCATGCGGCGCGAGTACGAGTTGCTCGAAGATGCGACGGTCATTCGCCGTTTCGACAAGACACGGCATCCGCCGAAGGGTCTCGGCGGCGGCAAACCCGGCGGCCGCAGCCGCTTCGTCGTTCGTGTCGGCTCGGAGCAGGAATACGAGGCGCCCGCGTCGGGGCGTTACGAGATGAAAGCCGGCGAGCGCTTCCTGTTGCAGACGGCTGGCGGCGGCGGCTTTGGTCCGGCGCGCGAGCGCGACCGCGCTCTGGTAAAGCAGGATGTTGCCGAAGGCTGCGTCTCGCCCCAGGCGGCGGCGGCCGATTACGGCTGGACGGATGAAACCGCATAGCACGAGGAGGGAGAATGGCTGCAAAGGAGCGCGTGGGCATCATCGGCGTCGGGCGCATGGGGCTTGCGATGGCGAAGCACGTGCTTCGGCATGGCCACGAACTGACGGTCTGCGACATCGATCCAGGCAATGCCGCCAAGGCGCGTGAGATGGGAGCCGCGGTCGCGCAGACGCCGGCCGAGCTCGGCAAGGCCGCGAGCTTCGTCATCCTCGGCGTCGGTTACGATGGCGAGGTCAACGAGGTGGTGCTCGGGCCGAAGGGCGTTCTCGGCACCTTGGGCCCGGGCTCGATCATCGCAGTGTCCTCGACGGTTGCGCCGGATACCGTATCATCGCTCGATCGCGAGGCGCGCCAGAAGGGCGTCGATGTGCTCGATGCGCCGATCTGCCGGGGCCGCTGGTTTGCCGACGAAGGCAAGCTGCTTGCCTTGTTCGGCGGCCGCGACGAGGTCGTGGCGCGCGGGCGCACGGTTTACGGCACCTTCTGCTCCGACATCGCGCATCTGGGCGATGTAGGACATGGACAAGTCGCCAAAGCCATGAACAACCTGCTGTTATGGGTGAACAGCATTGGGTTGATCGAGGCCGGACGCATCGCCGAGACGACCGGCATCGATCTGGTGAAGCTGCGCGATGCCCTGATGATGAGTTCGGGGAAGTCGCAGGCCCTGGAAGATTGGGACCAGACGAGCTTCACTTGGGCGCTGAAGGACATGCAGATCGTGTCCAAGATGACCGACAAGGCCGGCCTGTCGCTGCCGATCACCGGCGCGGTCAGGGAACTGGTCAAGGAGGCACGGCGCATCAAGGCGACCAATCCGCCGAAATGGACGGGGGATCGGCCATAGCCCGGATCGCCTGAACCGCGGGGAGGGAAGCATGGCGTTTTCCAGTTGGCGCGGCATCGTCGGCATGATCAATCCGACCATGCGCCCCGGGGTGACCGAGGAAGTCGTCCGCCTGCTGCCCGAAGGCATCGGCCTAATTCCGCTCTTTCTCAATGTGCGCCGCGGCACGACCGACGAATTCGAACCCATGATGCCGGCCTACGAGCAGCAGATCGCGCTGCTCGCGGAACAGAACTGCGACCTCATTCATCCGGTCGGAGCGCCGCCGTTCATGGTGCAGGGGCGCAAGCGCGAAGCCGAGCTCGTCGCCGAATGGGAGAAGAAGTACAAGACGACGATCTTCACCGTCGCCCAGAACCACGTCGCCGCCTTGAAAGCCCTGGGCGCGAAGACGATCGTCGGCGCGACCTATTTCTCTGGGCGGATCAACGACATCTTCACGAAATATTTCGAGGACGCGGGCTTCACGGTGCGCGGCATGGACGGGCTCGAGGTTCCCTTCGACAAGGTGCAGGAGCTTTCCAGCCATCGGGTCTACGCGCATATCAAGCGCAGCTTTCTCGCCCATAAAGGCGCCGACGCAATCTACATGCTGGGCTCGGGGTGGCGGACGCTCGACATCATCGAACCGCTCGAACAGGATCTGCAGGTGCCAGTGGTTCATCCCGTCCCCGCCCGGGTATGGGAAATGCAGAAGCGCCTGTACGTCCGGCAACCTGTGCACGGCTACGGAAGGCTTCTGGCGGAGTTGCCATAGGAGAACACCTAATCGCAAACCAAGCGCCGCAAGAGCGCGATCGAGGGAGAGACGCGATGCGACTTGTGAGGCTTCTCCGCCGCGTGCAAACGGCTTTCTGCATCGGTCTGTGCGCCGGCTTTTCAGTGGTGCTGTTGGCGGGCCCGCCGGCAAGCGCGGAATCGGTCGAGAGTTTCTACAAGGGGCGCACGATCACGATGCTGGTCGGCCAGGCGCCCGGCGGCATCAACGACATCTCCGCCCGGCTCGTCGCGAAGCATCTCGGCCATTACATCCCGGGCAATCCCAGCATCATCGTCCAGAACAATCCCGGCGCCGGCGGACTGATCACGGCCAACCGTATCTACAACACGGCCGAGAAGGACGGCTCGGTGATCGCGAAGCTCGAACGCGCGGTGCCGCAGCTCGCCATCCAGGGCGAAGCGAATGCAAGCTTCGATCCGACGAAGTTCACCTGGCTCGGGAGCCTCTCCTCCTACGCCGATGACGGATATCTGTTGCTGGTGAATGCTGGTCACCCGGCCAAGTCGGTTTTCGACCTGAAGAAGCCGGGGACCTCCGTCAGTCTCGGAGCAGACAACAAGGCGTCCAGCAACCTGATCTTCGCCATCATCGCGAGGGACGCGCTTGGCCTCAACATCAAGATCGTGCGCGGCTACGCCGGAGCTGCGCCCATGTTTCTCGCCATGCAGCGCGGAGAACTGGACGGCCAGATGGTCGGGTTGAGCTCGGTCAAGACCGGGCAGCGCGACCTGTGGAATAAGAAGGCCTTCCGGCCATTGCTCGCGTTCGGTCGCACGACGCGCCTGTCCGAGTTTCCCGACGTGCCGACGGGACGCGAGCTGACCAAGGACCCGAGTGTCCTGGCGCTGATCGAATTCGCCGAGCTGCCCTTCTTCATGGCGCTGCCCTTCGTGGCACCGCCTGGAATCCCGGCCGACCGCGCCGAGGCGCTCCAGAGCGCGTTCATGCAGATGTGCAAGGACAAGGACTTCGTGGCGGAAGCCGAGAAGCTCGGCATCGACATGAGCCCGATCGACGGCAAGGCGATCCTGGCGCTGCTCGCGCGCACCGCCGCCACCCCGAAAGAGGTGATCGCGCGCTATAATCACCTGGTGGCGCAGTAGACGGCAGGGCGACGTCAGGCCCCTTCGAGGATCTGGTCGCGCTGCGGGCGGAAATGATAGCGCGGGATCGAGTCGAGGTCGGTCCCGGTCACCCGGATCACCCAGGCCTTTTCCGGATGGGCGGTGGAATGGATGACCCCCGGACCATAGGCGTGGGTCCGGCCCGTATCGAGCCGATAGCGGGCGGCCGGTTCAAGCACGACCCGTTCCTCGTCCGCGCCGTTGACGCGACGCCATTCGGTCATGTCGGTGTATCCGCGGGCGTTGCCGTAGATCGCCCAGGACTCGCCGTGGCTGTGCGGCGCGCCGCGCTTGCCCCCGCGCTGAACGTGGGCGAGGACGTAAAAGCCCGCCGTCGGATCGTGATGAAGCGTCCGCTGGCCCGGCGGGGTATTCTCGTCGAACGTCGCACTCACGAACGCCGGATTGGCGAGCAGCCGGCCCAGACAATCGGCGATCCGGGCAAGGCGATCGGTCAGATCCGCATCATCATCGAGGGCGGCGCGGCAATCGGTGCAAAAGGCTTCGAGCGTGTAGTCCATCGGGGTCCTCTTCCGGGCCGTCGTCCGCCTCATCTGGTCATACTTACGACGTTCCCGCACATAAAAAACCTGTTCATCTGACATATAAGAACTCTTAAATTTACGCATACGTGGAGCACAACTACGATCGCGCAAAAAGAGCTTCACGAACAAGCGCGTCGTGGAGGGGCAAGGAGGAAGTGATGCTCAAGTCGAGGTTCGGGATTGGGGCGATTCTCGCCGTCGGACTTGCTCTGCTGACTGCCGCTCCCGGGCGCGCCGAGGATCATTATCCCTCGCGTCTGGTCAAGATCGTGGTGCCGGCCGCCGCCGGATCGACCACCGACACGCTCGCGCGGCTGCTCGCGGATCAACTCGGCCGGAAGTGGGGCCAGTCCGTCATCGTCGAGAACATCAGCGGGGCCGCCATGAACCTCGGATCCGAGCGGGTCGCCCGCTCTGATCCGGACGGCTACACCCTGCTTGTCGCACCGCCGTCGCCGCTCTCGCTCAACCAGATGCTGTTCAAGGATCTCGCTTACGATCCGACCCAGTTCACGCCGATCACGCTCGTGGCCAAGATCGCCAATGTGCTGAGCGTGCGAAACGACTTTCCCGCGAAGTCGATCAAGGAGCTGGTCGCCTACGCCAAGGCCAATCCGGGAAAGCTGACATTTGCATCGCAGGGCGTCGGCTCGACGGCCCATCTGTCCGCGAGCCAGCTCGAGCTTCTGGCCGGGATCAAGATGGTGCACGTGCCCTATCGCGGCGCCATGCCGGCGCTCAACGACGTCATGGCCGGGCACGTCGACATGTTCTTCGACACCCTGGCCACTTCCGTGCCGCTCTTCCGCGCCGGCAAGATCAAGATCCTCGCCGTCGCGGGCCCGGAGCGCGCCAGCGCCATTCCGGACGTGCCGACGATTGCGGAATCGGGCCTGCCGGGATTCCGCTCGATCACCTGGTTCGGGCTGGTCGCGCCGCCGAAGACGCCGGCGGATCTCGTCGCGCATATCAACCGGGATGCGGTCGAGGTCCTGAAGAGCAAGGAGGTGACAGCGACGCTCGCGAAGCTGAGCCTCGAACCCGGTGCGACCTCTCCGGCCGAAACGGCCAAATTCTTTGCCGCCGAGACGCAATTGTGGAGCAAAGTCATCAAGGAAACCGGCCTCAAGCCGCAATGACGTCGGCAGCCCGGGGCCGAGACGACGAGGGAGAGGGACGATGACGGTGACGGCGCAGCCCGATCCCATGGCAAGCCCGCTCGGCGGCCAGCAGACGTCCGTCTCCAACATCGAGCCGTGCGTCACCTATACGGATCTGCGCGAATGGATCGAGGAAGCGCGCCGGCTCGGCGAAGTGCGCCATGTGAAGGGTCTGTCGTGGCAGGAGGACATCGGCATGGCGGCCGAGGTCATTCTGCACGACGAGAACG
>CAYVBN010000436.1:0-7426 GCA_964449645.1 uncultured Hyphomicrobiales bacterium | reverse complement strand
GCTGCAGGATCAGTGTCGACTTGATCTCGCGCAGCCAGCCGTCGCGCACCGCGGGAATCTGCGCAAAGCCGGGCCGCGTCGCGACCTTGTGCGGTACGAACTTCTTGCCGCACCAGGAGCCGAGGATGATGTCGGGTGCTGCGGCGACCACCTCCTCGGCGGTGACGATCCGCTCCTTGGCGCTCTTGTGTAGGGCGAGCCTCGGGAAAATCTCGGTGCCGCCGGCGATCTCGATGAGCTCCGAGACCCAGCCGATGCCGGAGATCATCGGGTCGTCCCATTCTTCGAAATAGACGCGCGGCCGCCGCAGCCGCCGGGCGCCGCGCTGGCGGATGTCGGCGAGGCGGCGCTCGAGCGCGTCCGCGAGGGCGGACGCCTTTTCGCTTGCCCCGACGAGTGCGCCCAGCGTGCGGATCATGTCGAGAATGCCCGCGATCGTGCGCTGGTTGAAGGCGTGCACGGCGACGCCGCGGCGGATCAATTCGGCCACGATGTCGGCCTGCAGGTCGGAGAAGGTGAGCACCAGATCGGGCGCGAGCGCCAGGATTTTGGCGATGTCCGCCGAGATGAAGGCCGATACGCGCGGCTTCTCGCGGCGCACGCGCCCGGGCCGCACGGCGTAGCCCGAGACGCCGACGATCCTGTCCTCCTCGCCGAGGAGATAGAGCGTCTCGACCGTCTCTTCGGTCAGGCAGACGATGCGCGCGGGCGGAAACATGGGAATATTAGAGCATGATCCCGAAAAGTGGGCACCGGTTTTCGGAAGAGATCATGCTCAGGTCAGAGCATGATCCCGAAAAGTGGGCACCGGTTTTCGGAGGGGATCATGCTCAAGTCAGAACATGATCCCGAAGAGCCGGCACCAATTTGGAACGGATCATGCGCAAAGCGTACGCTTACGCGAACGCGTCGAAGCTCGCGGTATCGAACAGGTCGATCCCGCCGGCCTCCGCGACGCGGCCGTGTTCGATGCGGATCACCTCGGTGGCGATCCGTTTCACCTCCGCGGGCTGATGGCTGACGTAGATCATCGGCACCCGCGCGGTGTCGCGCAGCCGCAGCAGATAGGGCAGGATTTCGCGCTTGCGCGCCGCGTCGAGCGAGGCGAGCGGCTCGTCGAGGAGCAGCAGGCGGGGGCGCATCAGCAGCGCGCGGCCGATGGCGACGCGCTGCCGCTCGCCGCCGGACAGCAGCCCCGGCCGTCGGTCGAGCAGATGGCCGATGTCGAGCATCTCGACCACACTGCGTTCCGCGCTCGGATCGCGGGGAAGGCCGGTCATGTAGCGGCCGTAGTCGAGATTGGTGCGCACCGAGAGGTGCGGAAACAGCCGGCCCTCCTGGAACACATAGCCGATACGGCGCCGATGCGGCGGCACGTTGATCCGTTCCGCGCCGTCGAACAGCACCGTGTCGTCGAGGGCGATGCGGCCGCGGTCGGGCGTCACCAGCCCGGCGACCAGATTGATGACGGTCGACTTGCCGGCGCCCGAAGGGCCGAACAGCGCCGTCACGCCGCCGGCGGCCGTGAACTTGATGGCGAGCGTGAACTCTCCGAGCCGTTTCTCGACGTCGACCGTCAGCATCCTATTCCCCGTGGATCCGGGCGCCCGCGCGCCGGGCGAGCCACTCGGAGACGACGAGCGCGACCATCGAGAGGACGATCGCCACCAGCACGAGCCGCAGGGCGGCCACGTCGCCGGACGGCACCTGCGTGTAGGTGTAGATCGCGGCCGACAGAGTCTGCGTCTCGCCCGGAATGTTGGACACGAAGGTGATGGTGGCGCCGAATTCGCCGAGTGCCTTGGCGAAGCACAGCACGATGCCGGCGAGAATGCCCGGCAGCGCCAGCGGCAGCGTGATCGTCAGGAAGACCCACAGCCAGTTCGCGCCGAGCGTCGACGCCGCACCTTCGAGCTTGCGGTCGATCGCCTCGATCGACAGCCGCACCGCCCGCACCAGCAGCGGAAATCCCATCACCCCGCAGGCGAGCGCCGCGCCGGTCCAACGGAACGAGAAGACGATCCCGAACGTGTCGGCGAGAAACGCACCGACCGGACCCTTGCGGCCGAACGTGATGAGCAGGAGATAGCCCGTGACGACCGGCGGCAGCACCAGCGGCAGATGCACGATGCCGTCGAGCACGGACTTGCCCCAGAAATCCCGCCGCGCCAGCAGCCACGCGACCGCGATGCCGAATGGCAGCGCGCCCGCGGTCGCGACGAGCGCGATCCGCAGGGACAACAGGAGGGCGGTCCACTCATCGGCGGAGAGATCGAACACCGGCAGTGTCACCTAAGGTGTGTTAGAAAATCGGACGCTGCCGCGGACGCTATTCACCTCTCCTGGAGAGAGAGGTCGGCGAGCAGCCGAAGTGGGAAGTTTCCGACTTCGACAACAAATTATTTGAATGGCCGAACGCGAGCATGCCCGAACTCGGCTGCGAGCCGGGTGAGAGGCTCTTGCCTCTCCCTGGAAACGCTTGCGCCCCCTTACCCGATTTCCGCGCGGCGCTCGGAAATCGACCTCCCCCCGCTGCGGGGAGGGAAGAGGTGCGGAACGCAAAGGAATCACACCCGCTCTCTCGCTCATGCGCCGTTCCGGTCGAATGCATCATGCCGCCAGGAGCGGAGCACGGTCCGGCCCCGTCCTGCATGGCATGACACCTGGAGAATCACGACGTGGGTTTCAGGAGGACCGAGAAGCCGTACTTCTCGAAGATCTCCTTCGCGGCCTGCGAGCGCAGGAAGTCGAGGTAGCGCCGCGACACGTCGCGGGCCGACGAGGTGAGCGCCACCGGATAGATGATCGGCGGATGCGACTCCTTGGGGAACACGCCGACGATCTTCACGTTCGGCTCGACCTTGGCGTCGGTCTCGTACACGACGCCGAGCACCGCTTCGCCGCGGGCGACGAGCGTCAGGGCGGCGCGGACATTTTCGGCCATCGCGAATTTCGGCGCGGCGGCGGTCCACGATCCGAGCTTCTCGAGCGCGGCCTTGGCGTATTTGCCGACCGGCACGGCCTGGACGTCACCGGTCGCGATGCGCCCGTTGCCGGCGAGCTTCGCGAGGTCGAAGCCCTGCGCGATGGTGACATTGTTGATTGGTGAATCCTTCGGGGCGATCAGGACGAGGCGATTGCCGAGCAGGTTCACGCGCGTGTCGTCCTTGATCAGCTTGTGCTTTGAACCGTAGTCCATCCAGTCGAGGTCGGCGGAGGCGAAGACGTCGGCGGGCGCACCCTGCTCGATCTGCTTCATCAGGGCGGAGCTCGCCGCAAGGCTGGCGACGACCTTGAGGCCGGTCTTCTTGGTGAATGCCGCGTCGATGTCGTCGACGGCGTTTTTCATCGAAGCGGCGGCGAACACCAGGATCGGCCGCTCGTCGGCGGCGACATCGATGGCGATGGCGCAGCCGATCATGAAGACGGTGAAGACGGCGCCCGCGAGCGCACGGATATGGTGACGTGTCATGCTTGCATCATCGCGGCCGTCGTCAGACAGGCCGAGCTCCCGTGTGATTCATGGTTACGGAATGATGCGACGGCCGCGAATCATTCGCTCGCAGCCTGGACCGCGGGCGCTTACGGCGCCCGCCTGTCGCAGGCCCCATCCTATCAAGCCCGGGTCCACGGTCAAATCGGCCGATTGTCAGCCCGGCCGGGGCGTCCCAAACTCGGCGGGTCAGCGGAGGCGGGTCAGCAGAGGGAGCACGGGATGACGGCGGACCCGGTCGAGGGCGAATACGACTACATCGTGGTGGGGGCGGGTTCCGCCGGCTGCGTCCTTGCCAACCGGCTTTCGGCCGATCCGGGCACCCGGGTGCTCGTGCTCGAAGCCGGCGGGCGCGACAACTGGATCTGGTTCCATATTCCGGTCGGCTATCTGTTCGCCATCGGCAATCCGCGCTCGGACTGGTGCTTCCGCACGGAGCCGGAGCCCGGCCTCAACGGCCGCGCCCTCAATTATCCGCGCGGCAAGGTGATCGGCGGCTCGTCGGCCATTAACGCCATGATCTATATGCGCGGGCAGGCGGCCGACTACGACCATTGGCGCCAGCTCGGGCTTTCGGGCTGGGGATGGGACGACGTATTGCCGTTCTTCAAGCGGCACGAGGACCATTTCCTCGGGCCCGGCGAGCACCATGCGGTCGGCGGCGAGTGGCGCATCGAGCCGCCGCGCATCCGCTGGGACATCCTCGACGCGTTCCGCGCCGCCGCTGCCGAGGCGGGGATTGCGCCGATCGACGACTTCAACACCGGCAATAACGAGGGCTCCTGCTATTTCCACGTCAACCAGAAGCGCGGCCGCCGCTGGTCGGCGGCGCGCGGGTTTCTCAAGCCGGTTCTGCACCGGGCGAACTTGCGGCTCGAAACCGGCTGCCTGGTCGAAGGCGTGACCTTCGAGGGCCGGCGCGCCACGGGCGTGCGCTGGCGCCAGGCGGGCGTCACGCGGAGCGCCCGCTGCCGCGGCGAGGTGATCCTGTCGGCGGGCTCGATCGGCTCGACGCAACTGCTCCTGCTCTCCGGCGTGGGCCCGGGCGCGCATCTGCGCGACCTCGCAATCCCCGTCGTTCTCGATCGTCCGGGCGTCGGCGAGAACCTGCAGGACCATCTGCAGCTTCGCCTCATCTACCAGGTGACCGGCGTGCGCACCCTGAACGAAGTCTACCGCACGCTGCGCGGACGGGCCCGCATGGGGCTCGAATACGCGTTCCTGCGCCGCGGTCCCCTCACCATGGCGCCCTCGCAGCTCGGGCTGTTCACACGCTCCGACCCGTCGCGCGAACGCGCCAACATCCAGTTCCACGTCCAGCCGCTCTCGCTCGACAAGTTCGGCGATCCGCTGCACGCCTTTCCGGCCTTCACCGCCAGCGTATGCAACGTCCAGCCGACGAGCCGCGGCTACGTTCGCCTTCGCTCGCCCGATCCGGCCGATGCGCCGCGCATTCAGCCGCGCTATCTCTCGACCGACGAGGACCGGAAGGTCGCCGCCGATTCGATTCGTGTCGCGCGCCGGATCGTGTCGCAGCCCGCGTTGCGGCGCTTCCAGCCGGTCGAGTTCCTGCCCGGCCGAGAGAAGGCGCCAGACCAGGACGAGATGGCGCTGGTGCGGGCGGCCGGCGACATCGGCACGACGATCTTCCATCCGGTGGGAACCGCCAAGATGGGGCTGGCGAGCGACCCCCTGGCGGTCGTCGACGAACGCCTGCGGGTCATCGGCCTCGAGCGCCTGCGCATCGTGGATGCCTCGGTGATGCCGACCATCACCTCGGGCAACACCAACTCGCCGACCATCATGATTGCAGAAAAAGGTGCAGCACTGATCCGTGAAGACGCAAATTCGTTGATCGGAGGGGGATGATGCGCAAACATCCGACAGGGGGACGAACGATCTGACAGCCGGAACGCGACGCTTCCCCCCGAGCATGAGGCCGATGCGGCCGCACCAAGGGGAGGGTGGCATGAATCTGGTCGAGCGCGTGAAGTCGATCCTGCTGACGCCCGAAGCCGAATGGAAGACGATCGAGCGGGAGCCGGGCGACCCGACCTATCTGTTCACCAATTACGTGGCGATCCTGGCGGCCATCCCGGCGATCGCCGGTTTCATCGGCCACTCGCTCATCGGGTATTCCCTGCCGGTCGTCGGGTGGGTTCGCGAGCCGATCGCCTCGGGGCTCGCGCACGCGATCACCGGTTATGTCCTCGCCTTCGTGGGCGTCTATGTGCTGGCGATGATCGTCGACGTGCTGGCGCCGACCTTCGCGGGCGAGCGAAACTTTCCCAACGCGCTGAAGCTTTCGGTCTACTCCCACACGCCGATGTGGCTTGCCGGCGTGTTCTTGATGATCCCGGGCCTTCGGTTCCTCGTCATCCTCGGGCTCTATGGATTCTATCTGTTCTGGAAAGGCCTGCCGGCCCTGATGCGGTCGCCGGAGGATCGCAACCTCGTCTATGCGGTGGCCGTCGTTGGCTGTGCGGTGATCATCGCGCTGGTCTTCGCGGCCATCGAGAGCGTCGTGCTGTAGCGCTCCCTCACGGCGCGTGCAGCAACTGCCGGCAGGCCGGCGGCATCTTGGCGAGGGTCAGCGCCGGTTTCGGCTTGGGCGGGACCTTCGGCGGCGGCGGGTGCAGGACGCCCTCGCTGAACCACCAGTCGAGCGCCTTGCCGCATCCGTCGCCGGCCGGCACCGGGTCCTGATGCTTGCAGGTCGCGCTGTCGGGCGGACAGCGCAGCCGGACATGGAAGTGGTAGTCGTGCCCCCAATAGGGCCGCACCTTGTCGAGCCAACCGCGATCGTCACCGGCGCTGCGGCAGAGCGCCTTCTTGATCGCGGCGTTGACGAAAATGCGCTCCACCTCGGGGTCTTCGGCCGCCGTCTTGATGAGGGCCGCGTGCGCCGGGGTCCAGACGTGCGGATCGACGTCGCGGCGGTCGGCGGCCACGACGTTCGTCGCTGACATCTCCTCGCGCTCAGCGCGGGTGAGGACGTGCGACGGCATCGGCGTCAACCAGATGTCGGCGTCGAGGCCGACCTGATGGCTCGCATGTCCCGTCAGCATCGGTCCGCCGCGCGGCTGCGACATGTCGCCGATGAGGAGGCCCGGCCACCCGGCGCTCTTGTGGGCCTTCGCCGCCAGGCGCTCGAGGAAGCGGATCAGGTTCGGATGGCCCCAGTTGCGATTGCGCGACAGGCGCATGACCTGCCACGTGTCGCCGTCGATCGGCAGCGCGACGCCGCCCGCCAGACAGCCGTTCGCGTAATAGCCGAGCACACGCGCCTGTCTGCTTTTCGTCGGTGCCGTCTCGCGTCCGAACAGCTCCTTGGCGGGAGTCTTGGGATCGTCCGGATGCGCGAGCGGAGGCAGCGGCTTCGGATCGAGCGTGCCCTTGTCCTGCGCGATCGCACGGCCGGGGGCGGCCGAGACCAGGAGGCCCGCCAGCGCCAGCAGACCGAATCGACGAAGAGGCCGGGTGCGGACGGATACGGCGTGGCACGGGAATCCGGGCGGTGGCATCATGCGAGAATCCGCGGCGGGGGCCCGATCTGCGCCGGGCCAATTCACGTGCCCCATGCGGATTTCAGCGCGCCGACGGCCCGGCGTCAACGTGCTGCAACACGATCGGCTCGCCGCCTCGCCGCGACGTGGGGCGCAAAGCCCCTGAACGCGCGCGAGCCCGTGCCCGGCCGTTCAGCGCGAGCGGCTCTTGCGCGTGCTGCCCTTTCGGGCCGAGCCGCGGCTTTTCGTGCTGCTGCTCTTACGTGACGATTGCGAGCGTGCCGCTGCCGTGCGGCGGGACGACGTGCGCCCGCTCTTGCTGCTGCTCTTGCGCGCCGTCTTGCGGGCTGTCTTGTGCGCCGTTTTGCGTTTGCGTGCGGACTTGCCGGCCGTGCGTGAGGACGTGCTGCGCCGGCGTGCCGTGCTG
>CAYVBN010000435.1:0-2007 GCA_964449645.1 uncultured Hyphomicrobiales bacterium | reverse complement strand
CCGGCGCCGACCGCAAGTTTGGCTCCCGCAATGCGGGCGTCGTCGCCCGCGGCCGCCGGCGCGGTTGAGGGTGAGGTCATGTTCGACTCCTGACGACGCCGCGCGTCAGGAGTCCATCAACACCGTGCCCGGGTGCTTGTCCATGCCGTTGATCTGCGCCTGGTCTCTCCCGAAAGCCAGTATCGGCTTTGCGGCAGATTGCGCTTCCGGTTCAGGCCTCGCCCGAGGTCTCGAACATCGCCGCTTCGAGCGCCTCGCGGGCGGTCTTGCCGGCCCACACGACGAACTGGAAGGCCTGGAAGTAGCGCTCGCAGGTCTCGATCGCGCCCGACAGCAACGCCTCGCACTGCGAGCCCGAGGCGGACACACCGCCGGCGAGCACCAGCGCGTAGCGGTACATGACGAGACCGTCCTTGAGCCACAGGTCGAAATGTCCGACCCAGAGCTGCTCGTTGACTCGCGCCACGCGCTCCATGGCTTCGGCGCGCCGCCGTTCGGGACTGCGCAGATCGAAGGCGCAGGCGAGATGCAGCGCCTCGATGTCGTTCATCCAGGTGAAGGAGATCTGATATTCGGCCCAGCGGCCGCCGACCACCAGCGTGACCTCGTCGTCGCCGGAGCGCGCGAAGGCCCAGTCGTTGCCCGACGCGAGCCGTTCCACCACGTCGAGAGGGTTGATTTGATGATTTTCAGAAATATCGATCAAGGACATGCGGTCTCCACCCTGCCGCTCGAGTTGGGATGCGTCACTCAACGCGCACAGCACCACGGGCGCACCCGTACCGGGTCATAACGACGCGGGTCAGTCCAAAAGCAGCGGACCGCAAAGCGAATCACTCAACGCTTCGACTATAACCAGTCGATTCTTCCCGCCCAAACAACGCTTGGTGCAGATTTGATCGATTATTCGGTTGAATCGCGCAATCAGTGCCCGGTCGCCGTCCACAACGAACTCGTGTGCGACAGGTTGACTCAGGGGAAGCCTGGCTCAGGAAAAGCGCGTGGACGTCGGCCGGCGATCAGTGCGATCCGCAACAGACAATGCCGAGCGCCTACACGGCCGCGCCCGCGATGAGGCGACGCGAGGTGAGGCGACGCAAAGCCTTGTCGGAGAATCTGTTTTTGCTTGCGTCGCTTGATCGGATCGTTCGTCAGTCGAACAGACTGGAGACGGACTCTTCCGACGCGGTGCGTCCGATGGCTTCGCCGATCAGGCTCGCGATCGAGAGCACGCGGATATTGCCGGCGACCCGCACGGCCTCGCTCGGCTGAATGGAATCCGTGATCACCAGTTCCTTGAGCTTCGAGGCGGTGACGCGCGCGACCGCGCCGCCCGACAGCACGCCGTGCGTAATATATGCATAAACTTCCGTCGCGCCCTGTTCGATCAAGGCGTCGGCGGCGTTCACCAGCGTGCCGCCGGAATCGACGATGTCGTCGACCAGGATGCAGGTGCGTCCCGCGACCTCGCCGATGACGTTCATCACTTCGGACTCGCCCGCCCGCTCGCGCCGTTTGTCGATGATGGCGAGCGGCGCGTTGATCCGTTTCGCCAATCCGCGCGCGCGCACGACGCCGCCGACGTCCGGCGAGACGACCATCACCTTGCTGAGATCGAACCGCTCGCGGATGTCGCGCACCATCACCGGCGAGGCGTAGAGGTTGTCGGTCGGGATGTCGAAGAAGCCTTGGATCTGTCCGGCGTGCAGGTCGAGGGTGAGCACCCGGTCGGCGCCCGCATGGGTGATCAGGTTGGCGACGAGCTTGGCCGAGATGGGCGTGCGCGGGCCGGGTTTGCGGTCCTGGCGGGCGTAGCCGAAATAGGGGACGACCGCGGTGATGCGGCGGGCCGATGCGCGGCGCAGCGCGTCGATGATGATCAGCAATTCCATCAGGTGGTCGTTCGTCGGGAACGATGTGGACTGGATCACGAAAACGTCAGCGCCACGGACGTTCTCCCGGATCTCGACGAAGATCTCCATGTCGGCAAAGCGCCGCACGTCGGCC
>CAYVBN010000434.1:0-3677 GCA_964449645.1 uncultured Hyphomicrobiales bacterium | reverse complement strand
CGTGAAGGCGACCTCGCCCTTGAGCTTGTCGCCGCGCTTGAGGCTGCGGCTCTCCTCGTCGAGAATCGCAAGCCCGCGCTCCAAGGTCCTGCGGAAGCGCGTTTCCTCGAGCTTGAGCGTCTCGGTGATCAGCGCCTCGGCGCGCACCAGTTCGGGATAGGGCTGGCCCATCTCGCGCACCAGCGTCGGCACCAGCTTCCACATCAGCGGCTCCTTGGCGCCGAGCAGTTCGGCGTGGCGCATGGCGCGGCGCATGATGCGGCGGAGCACGTAGCCGCGGCCCTCGTTCGACGGCAGCACGCCGTCGGCGATGAGGAACGAGGTGGCGCGCAGGTGATCGGCGATGACGCGGTGCGAGGCCTTGCGCGGCCCGTCGGCATCGACGCCGGTGAAATCGACCACCGCCTGGATCAGCGCGCCAAAGAGATCGATGGCGTAATTGTCGTGCGTGCCCTGCAGCACCGCGGCGATGCGCTCGAGCCCCATGCCGGTGTCGATCGACGGCCGCGGCAGATCGATCCGCTCGCCGTTCGGCTGCTGGTCAAACTGCATGAAGACGAGATTCCAGATCTCGATGAAACGGTCGCCCTCGGCGTCGGGCGAGCCGGGCGGGCCGCCCGGAATATGCTCGCCATGGTCGTAGAAGATCTCCGAGCATGGGCCGCACGGGCCGGTGTCGCCCATCTGCCAGAAATTGTCGGAGCTGGCGATGCGGATGATGCGGTCGTCGGGAAGGCCGGCGATCTTCTTCCACAACGTGAACGCCTGGTCGTCATCGGCGTACACGGTGACGAGCAGGCGCTCCTTCGGCAGCGCGAACTCGCGCGTCACCAGGTTCCAGGCGAGCTCGATGGCGCGATCCTTGAAATAGTCGCCGAACGAGAAGTTGCCGAGCATCTCGAAGAACGTGTGGTGGCGCGCGGTATAGCCGACGTTGTCGAGATCGTTGTGCTTGCCACCGGCGCGCACGCATTTCTGCGAGGTAACGGCGCGCGAATAGGGCCGCTTCTCGAGGCCGGTGAACACGTTCTTGAACTGCACCATCCCGGCATTGGTGAACATCAAGGTCGGGTCGTTGCGCGGGACGAGCGGAGACGACGGCACCACTTCGTGGCCGTTCCTGTGAAAATACTCGAGGAAGCTCGATCGGATGTCGTTGACGCCGCTCATTCCGTCCTGCCGTCTTTGCCGGCGGGCGACCCGCACGGCTTCGTTCTCGTATCCCGTCCCGCCGCCCGGCGCCTCGGTTCAATGTCCCTGGCGCGTGATCTTTTGCGGGAGCGCCGGTCACCACTTTTCGCGGTCATGTTTAGCCTTTGCGCATGATCTTTTCCGAAAACCGGTGTCCCACTTTTCGGGATCATGTTTTAGCTTTTGAGCATGATCTTTTCCGAAAACCGGTGTCCACTTTTCGGGATCATGCTCCGAAGCCAGTGCTTTTAGAGCGCGCGCCGCCAAAGTGGAAGCCGCTTGGGCCGGTCCCGGCCGGAGCACCGGGCGGGCCGCGCCGCGGTTTGCCCATCGGTGGGCAGCGCCCTGCGGCCCCATGGCCGGGCCCTCGACCTGGCCGGCGGCGCTTGCCATAAAGGCCCCACCACCCTGACGGCCCGGCCGTCGCCTCAACCCGCCGGGCCGAGCCTCAGGATTTCCGCACCGGCGCGCCGAAACGAGCGTCCATGACCCTTCCGCTGCGCCATCCAGCGTCGCACCTCGAAAAGCTCCTGCGCGCCGGCGGCTTTGCCATTACGGCCGAGGTGACGCCGCCGGTCTCGTGCGATCCCGACGACCTCTTGCGCAAGACCCTGCCGCTGCGCGGCCTCGCCGACGCGGTCAACGTGACCGACGGCGCCGGCGCGCGCACGCATCTCGATCCGCTCGTCGCCGCGCAGATCCTCGCCCGCAACGGCATCGAGCCGATCCTGCAATTGACCTGCCGCGACCGCAACCGCATCGCGCTCCAGGCCGCCCTGCTCGGCGCCGCCGCCAGCGGGATCGGCAACCTGCTGCTGCTCTCCGGCGACGATCCGCGCGCCGGCGACCAGCCCGAAACGAAGCCCGTGTTCGACCTCGACAGCCGCGCGCTCATGGATACCGCCCGCCGGCTGCGCGACCAGGGCGAACTGCCGACCGGCCGCAAGGTCGGCGGGGAAGCGCGCTTCTTCATCGGCGCCGCCGACGCGCCGATCGATCCGCCAGCGGACTGGCAGCCCAAGAATCTCGCCGCCAAACTCGCGGCCGGCGCCGATTTCGTGCAGACGCAGTTCTGCATGGATATGGGGGTCGTGCGGCGTTACGTCGAGCGGCTCGGCGAGGCCGGCCTTCACGGCAAGGTATTCGTGCTGATCGGCATCGCGCCGCTGCGCTCGGCGCGCTCGGGATGCTGGATGCGAGACAACCTCCCGGGCACGATCGTGCCGGACACCGTCATCACCCGCATGGAGCAGGCGGCCGATCCCGCAGCCGAGGGACGGCGCATCGCGGTCGAACTGATCGAAGAACTGGCGGGCATCCAGGGCGTCGCCGGCGTGCACATCATGGCGCCCGCGAACGACGCGGCGGTTCCCGACGTGATCGAGACGGCGCGCCGGAGCCTCAAACGTACGGGCTCGTGATCAAACGTACGGACCCCGGAAACGGCGGCGAGCCGGGATGATTCGCATCCCGGCTCGCAGCGTCGCCACACAGGGGGGCAACAGTGCGGCGACGGGCGCGGCGCGTCTGGGGAGGAAGGCCCGCGCAAGTTCGTTCGATTTCATCCGACGACGGGCCGGCCGGCCCACGGCGGACGTGGGAACGCCCGTTTCTCCTGGCCGTCTCCTGGCCGCATCGGCGCAGTCGGCACGACACAGGCCCCCTCATCGTCATCGGAGCAGCAGTATCGGAGCAGCGGCTGGATCAGCGCAGGGCACGGTCTCTTTGCGGCCTTGTCGAAGACGCGCCCCGCACTCGGGCTCTCTATTCGCGCATGATCTTTTCCGAAAACCGGTGTCCACTTTTCGGGATCATGTGTTTTGTCTGCGCATGATCTTGCCCGAAAACCGGTGCCCACTTTTCGGGATCATGCGCTTTGTCTGCGCATGATCTTGCCCGAAAACCGGTGTCCACTTTGCGGGATCATGCGCCGTCACTCCTCCGCCGCGTCGTCGTCCGCCTCCTCGCTCTCGCCGGCGAGGATCTGCTCGGCGATGAGGCCGGCGTTCTGGCGGATGGCGGCTTCGATCTTGCCGGCCATGTCCGGATTGGCCTTGAGGAAATTCTTGGCGTTCTCGCGCCCCTGGCCGATGCGCTGGCTGTCGTAGGAGAACCAGGCGCCCGATTTCTCCACCACGCCGGCCTTGACGCCGAGGTCGAGGATTTCGCCCATCTTGGAGACGCCCTCCCCGTACATGATGTCGAACTCGACCTGCTTGAACGGCGGAGCGAGCTTGTTTTTCACCACCTTGACGCGGGTCTGGTTGCCGACCACCTCGTCACGCTCCTTGATGACGCCGATGCGGCGGATGTCGAGACGCACCGAGGCGTAGAACTTGAGCGCGTTGCCGCCGGTCGTGGTCTCGGGCGAGCCGTACATCACCCCGATCTTCATGCGGATCTGGTTGATGAAGATCACCATCGTGTTGGAGCGGTTGATCGAGGCGGTGAGCTTGCGCAGCGCCTGGCTCATGAGGCGCGCCTGC
>CAYVBN010000433.1:0-17078 GCA_964449645.1 uncultured Hyphomicrobiales bacterium | reverse complement strand
GTGATCGGCAGTGAAACCATCGCCTCGCTGTCGGGCCTCGGCCACCGTATCGTCAATCTCGCCGAGAACATGGATATGGCGCGGATGTTCGCCTACATCGTGTTCGTGGTGGCGATCGCGGCCTTCCTCAACGCCGTCGTTTCGATGCTGGAGGCGCGCGGAAAATGGCGATGACGCGCGTTGCGCCCCTGTCCCCGGCCGGCGGACTGTCGCTGCGCGCTTGGGCGCTGCGGCATCCCGGCGCGATCCGCCTCGGTGTGGTGCTGGTGCTGTTCGTCCTCTGGGAAATTGCCGCGCGTCTGTTCCTCGATCGCGATTTCGTCAGCCCGCCCTCTGTCGTGCTTGCCTCGCTGGGGGATGTGCTGCGGACGCCGGGAGTGCCGGCGGCGTTGGGACTGACCTTGTTCGAGCTCGCGACCGCCTTCGTGCTCTCGGTCGTCATCGGCGTGTCGGTGGGGCTCGCCGTCGGTCTCAGCCGCTTCGCGCACAAGAGCTTCATGCCGATCGTGCTGTTGATCTACGGCATGCCGCAAATCACCATATTGCCGATCTTCGTGCTGCTGTTCGGCATCGGCGCCCCGTCGAAGATCGCCTTCGGGGTGAGCCACGGCATGTTTCCGATGATGATCGCGGTAGCGGCCGGCGTGCAGGGCATCGAGCCGATCTTTCTCGCCAGTGCCCGGTCGATGGGCGCAAGCCGCTGGCAGATCCTGCGATACGTGATCTTCCCGCACGCCGTCCCGAGTTTCTTCACCGGCATGCGGCTCGGTATGACGGGCGTTCTGCTCGGCGTGCTCTTGGCCGAGCTTTACGTGTCGACGGCCGGCATCGGCTACTTCACCAGCATCTTCACGCAGAATTTCGACTCCGCGAAGCTGATCGGCCTCGTCGCCATGCTGGCCGCCATGGCGATCGTGCTCAACGAAATCGTGCGCCGCGCCGAAGCGCATTACGGCCGCTGGCGGAGTTGATCCCTGCGCATCCGGCGTTGTGGCTCCCGCTGACGTTCGCGCGGCCGTCGCGGAGTTGCTTTCCATAGTGATCTAAGACAGGCGGTCAGCTCTCGTACCGGGTCGCGCCCCGGCGGCTGGTGTCGAGCGGCAATTCCATGAAGATCGGCTGGTGCGCGCGCTGGGTGCAGGCCTGGCGCGGACACACATGGCAATTGATGCCGATGCGGCTGAAGATGCTCTGATCGTCGACATTGTATGTGGCGGCGTAGCGCAGCTTCCTGGCGTCGCGAAGCTCGCATCCCAGGGCGACGACGAGGCGGTGATCCTGCGTTTCCAGATTGATGGCGGGGCGATCCGCCGTCCGGCTGATGGTGAAGAACCGGCTGCCGTCGGGCAGCTCGACGAACTGAGGGAGGATCACGCCGGGCGTGCGGAACGCCATGTGGATGTTCCAGACCGGACAGGCGCCGCCATATTCGGCGAGATGAAACGAGGTCGAATTGAAGCGCTTGGTGACATTGCCGGCCTTGTCGACCCGCAGGAAGAAGAACGGCACGCCCTGTGCGCCGGGCCGCTGCAGCGTGGTGAGGCGATGGCAGGCCTGCTCGAACGAGATGGCGAAGCGCGTCGAAATGCGGTCGATGTCGTAGCTGGTGCCCTCGGCGGTCTGCAGGAATGCCTGATAGGGCATGAGAACGGCCGCCGCGAAGTAGTTCGCGAGCTCGACGTGGCAGCGGGCGAGGCCGCTCCCTTTCGCCAAGCCGCTGTCCGCGGTCAGCTCGTCGAGCAAGTCCTGCAGCTCGACCAGGCACAGCACGTGCGCGAGCTGAAAGACCTGGTTGCAGTGGTCGAGCGCCTCGGAGAGGTGAACGATGCGATTGTCGCGGTCGTAGACACGCAGCGCCTGCGTCATCTCTTCCGCGGGCCGTCGCTGCACGGTGATCCCGTGAATCCGGGACAGACGCGCCTTGAGCACGGCGTAGATATCGTCGGTGTCGCACGGCTCGGCGGCGCGCAACTGCTCGGCCGCCGTTTCGAGCGCATGGAAATAGTTCGAGTGGGTTCGGAAGAAGTCGTGAATGACGGCTTCCGCCGATGACGCCAGCAGCCGTTCCGGTGCGGCGCCGTTGCCCCGGCGCATGATGCGCTCGAGCGTGGTCCGGTGGATGCCGTACAGCCGCAGGAACAGCTCGACGAGCCGCGGGGCGTGATCGATCGCCGCGCGCAATTCCTGCAGATCCGGCGCGCCGCCGGCGAACATCGGGTCGCCCACGATGTTGCGCAGTTCGGCGAGCAGGTTGGAGGCTTCGTCGCGCACGAGATTGCGCCAGTCGACCTGATACGCCTCCGCGAGCGTCATCAAGAGCCGCACCGACAGGCTGCGCTGGTTGTTCTCGAGCAGGTTGACATAGCCGGGGCTGATGCCGAGGACCGCCGCCATTTGCGCCTGGGTCTGGCGGCGTTCGCGTCGCAACTGGCGAAGCTGCGGACCGATGAACGTCTTCGCCATCGCCGCCTCCAACGAGTTTACAACATTACAAATCATGCCATTTCGTATGCAAACACACAACACACAAACCCTAAAAGGAATGCGAGTGTCTCCGGTCAGAGGTTACTCCTTGAGTCAAACGCGCCGGCTCAACGAAGCCGGCGGATCAGGGAGACGCTCATGGGCTACCGCATTCTGATTCTCGGTGCGTCGTACGGCTCGCTGTTCGGCACGAAGTGCCTCATGGCGCGCCACGACGTCACGTTGGTCTGCCGTGCGGCGACCGCCGCTCTCATCAACGCCTGCGGCACCGAAGTGCGGATCGCGCTGAAAGGCGACGGGACAGCGCGCGCCGTCCGCTCCATCGACCTGCCCGGACGCCTCGATGCCGGGACGCCGGACGGCGTGGAGCCCGAGGGCTACGACCTGGTCGTGCTGGCGATGCAGGAACCGCAGTATCTCGATCACCGCATCCGCATGCTGCTAAACCGCATCGTGCGCGCTGGGGTGCCGTGTCTCTCGCTGATGAACATGCCGCCATTGCCCTATCTGAAGCGGATGGTCGCCATCGACGCCGGGGCGGCCGCGAGCGCCTATTCGGACACGCGCGTCTGGGAGCGGTTCGATCCGCAGCGGATCACGCTCTGCTCGCCCGACCCGCAGGCGTTTCGCCCCGCCGGGGAGCTGGCGAATGTCCTGCACGTCGGCCTGCCGACGAATTTCAAGGCCGCGCCATTCGCTTCGCCACGTGACAACAAGATCCTGACGACGCTCGCCCGCGACATCGACGCGGCCCGGTTCGAGGGCCTCGAGGTTCCGGTGAAGCTGCGCGTGCACGACTCTCTCTTCGTGCCCCTCGCCAAGTGGTCGATGCTGCTGACGGGCAATTATCGCTGCGTCACGGCCGGCGCGCCCATTTCGATCCGCGAGGCGGTGCACGGCGATCTCGACCTCTCGCGCGACATCTACCAATGTGTGGAGTCCATCGTGCGGCGGCTCGGTGCGCAAGCGGACGATCTCGTGCCATTCGAGAAATACGCGACCGCCGCGGAGCATCTGACGCAGCCCTCCTCGGCGGCGCGCGCCATCGAGGCCGGGGCTCCGTTCATCGAGCGCGTCGACAAGCTGGTGCAGGCCGTCGGCCGTCAGCACGGCATCGCGCATCCGGCGATCGACCGCACCGTTGCGCTGGTCGATGCGCGGATCGCCCGCAACCGCGTGCACGTCGCCTGAAACAGGATCGGCGGCATCCGCGCGTCCTCCCGGCACTGCGAGCACCGCAGAGCGCGAGGGCCACGGTCCGCGGGCGAGTGCCCGGCCGCCCAGTCGCTCCCACATCAATACGCCACCACGGAGACGCTCGATGTCAGGCTTCAAAGGACTCTACGTTCCTGGCCCCACCAACATGCCGTTCCGGATTCGCCAGGCGATGGACGTTGCGCTGGAAGACCACCGCGCGCCGGATTTCCCGCAGTTCACGCTGCCGCTGCTCGCCGACCTGAAGAAGATCTTCCAGACCCAATCGGGCCAAGTGTTTGTTTTTCCCGCCTCGGGGACCGGCGGCTGGGAAGCCGCGATGGCCAACACGCTCTCGCCGGGGGACAAGGTGCTGGCCTCGGTCTTCGGCCAGTTCTCGCATCTCTGGGTCGATCTCTGCCAACGCTTCGGGTTGCTGGTCGACGCCATCGAGGTCGAGTGGGGCAAAGGTGTCCCTCTCGACCTCTACCGCGCCCGTCTCGAAGCGGACAGGCGGCACGCCATCAAGGCCGTGCTCGTCACCCAGAACGAGACGGCGACGGGCGTGTTTTCGGACGTGGTGGGCGTGCGCCGCATTCTCGATGATCTCGGCCACCCGGCGCTTCTGTTCGTCGACGGTGTGAGCTCGATCGCCTCGCTCGATTTTCGCATGGACGAGTGGGGTGTCGATGTCGCGGTCGCCGGCTCGCAAAAGGGCTTCATGCTGCCGAGCGGGCTAGCCATCGTCTGCGTCAGCGAAAAGGCGCTCGACGCCGGACGGGCGGCGTCGCTGCCGCGCTGCTTTTTCGACTTCAGGGACATGGTCAAGGCGAATGCGCAGGGCTATTTCCCGTACACGCCGGCGACGACGCTGCTGCGCGGCTTGCGTGCGTCCGTCGACATGCTGCTGGAAGAGGGGCTGCCGAACGTCTTCGCGCGCCACCATCGGCTCGCCGGGGCGGTGCGCGCCGCCGTCCAGGCGTGGGGATTGCGCATTTGCGCCCAGGGTCCCGAATGGTGGTCCGACACGGTCACCGCAATCGTGGTGTCGGACGGCGTCGACGCCAATGAGGTCATCAGGACGGCCTACGGCTACGACCTCTCGCTCGGCGCCGGGCTCGGCAAGGTCGCCGGCAGGGTCTTCCGTATCGGGCACATGGGCTGGCTGAACGAAATCATGGTGCTGCAGGCGCTCGCCGGCGTCGAGCTGGCGATGCGTGACGCCGGACTGGTCTTCCAGCCGGGCTGCGGGGTCGGCGCTGCGATCCGTCACCTCTCGCGCGCGGATCGGGCGATGCGCGTCGCCGCCGAGTGACTTCCGCGGGCGCGGACCGGAAGGGGGCGACCGGGCTGGCCTCGTCGTCCTCTCTGGCTCTCTAGTCGAGCACTATCCTTATCCGAACCGGCATCCACTTTTCGGGATCATGTGCTAGCCGCCCACCGGCCAGTGCCGCTTCTGGAACCAGGCGCGATAGTTCGCCATCTTGGCGCGCTGGGCCTGCGGAGCGCGGCGCCGGCACGTCGATGCCTCCTCGCTTCCGGCGGCAGCGCCCCAGCGAAGCTCGACGCAGTCGTTCGGGTTGTAGGCCATCTCGAAATCCACCGCGCGGTCGAGCACGTCCTTGAGCGAGAGCGACCAGGCGGAGCCGTCGCTGCGCGTGTAGGAAAACTTGCGCCCCGCGAGCTCGGCGGCGAGCGCGGCCCGCAGTTCGGCCTTCACGTCCGCCGTGCTCTTCCCCGCCGGCATCGCATAGCGCTCGGACCGGCGCACCACCCGGTCGGGAAAGCCGCGCACCATGTCGATCGCGATTAACAGACGGAAATCGCGCGCGGGCGTGGAGAAATCTTCCCACGGCCCGTTGGTGGCGAAGATTGCCGGGCCGTCCGGCATGCTTGCTTCGCGCCCGCCGCCCTGGAACTTGCGGCCGTTCTCGACGGCCGTTACGCGTGTCTTCACCTGCTCCTCGAGCGACTGGATTGCGTCCTGCATCGCCCGCAAAGGATCGAGCGGCTCGGGCGACATCACATCGTCCACGCGGTCGTAGAAGGCTTCGACCGCGAGCCGTGATTGATCGAGGGAGAAGTCGCCGTATTGCGGGTTCTTCGCGATTTCGGCGTTGGTCAGTCGCCGCAGGCTGCCGTTGGCCTCGCGCATGATCGGCCGGAAGCGCTTGAATCCCGGGCTGCCGAGCGCGGGCTCATGCGCGAACAGGAAGTTGCCGCGCCAGAAGCGCTTGCGCGTGACCGTTCCGTCGGGTTCCGCGTCGACGGCGAGGATCACGCCGGCGCTGCCGTTCATTTGCGGCACGCGGCGCACGATCATCAGAACGTGTCCGTAGGGATCGGCGTACACGGTCCCGGGGCGCAACGACTGTTCGGTGAGCGGAACGGTGTAGAAATCGGTGTTGTCGTCGTTGGCCGAGACGCGCACGGAGCCGCTGTGGACGACATCGCCGACGGCGCGGAGATACTGGGCGAACGATGCCGCTTGCCCGAGCCGCTTGGGTGGCTTCGCGGGACGCGCGGCCGGGGAAGGCGAGGTCAGCAGCCCCAGCGCGTTCGGCGCGGCCGACGCGGGCTCCGCCGATGCGATGGTCTGCTCGGGCGGCCGCGTCGGACGCGTGCGCCCGGGATGCTGGATGTCGAACCACTCGTAACACTTCGGCGGGGCGCCGCCCTTGCCGCGCGAGCAGTTCGAATATGCGAACGGCAGTCCCATCTTGAAGGCGAAATAGGCGCGCAGGAAGTAGACGAAATCGGCGCAGTCGGGGCGCAGCGACACGGTCACGTTGTCTTCGCCGAGGCCCAGATAGTCGAACAGCATGTTACGCGATCGATCGCGCAGGACTTCATGCCACGACTTCCAGGAGGGTTCCGCGTCGAGCGGCGCGTCGAAGAGCTTGGCGATCCACGCCGAGTACAGGTTCTCCGTCGCGCGAGTCCAGGTGCTTCGCACCGGCCAGATGCTGCTTTCAGCCGCGCGCGGTCCCGGCGGTTTTTGTCCGCTCACCACGATGTCGCGCGTGACGGTCCCGCAGCCCGCCGGCGCACCGTCGCGAACGAGCGTCGCACGCCAGGTCCCGGCGGCCGGCGAAGCGATCTCGGCGAACCAGAAATAGGGCGGGCCGCCTTGCTGGTCGTGTGTCTTGATCGCGACGTGCCCGTCGGGCGCGATGAGCGAGAGCTCGCCCTTGATCGGCTTTTCGGCCGCCGCGAGGACGCGCAGAGGCGCGCCTTTCCATGGCGCCAGCGGCGACGGCAGGACCGCGACCTCGCCCGCGGCTTCGCACTTGTCCGATTCGCCCGCAGCCAGTGCACCCGCGGTCGAGAAAAAGAAAGCGAACGACAGAGCCGCGCTCAGCAGGGCTGCTGTCGCGGCAGAAAACGGCCGCGCTGGAAACAATGGAGTCCCCCGTTCCGTCCCGTCTCACGAAGCGGATCGCAGGATATCGAATCGGCGCCGATCAGTCAGCGGCTCGGACGCGCAATACCGTCGCATCGGAACCGCCGCCGGTTTCGGTGTCGACGTACCTCGGAGCGTCGCGCGCTTGGCGCGAGCAGGGGAGGGCTGTGGTTTCCCGTGCAGCAGCGCGTGTGCGCTGTCACGACGGCGCCTGGATGGCCGTTGCGCCTGCCATCAGCAGCGTGCGCCCCAGCGGTTCGAACGACGACAGCGGCACCGAAAAGACCAGCTCCGCGCGGCCGACCGAAATCCCGATATATCCTTCCGTGCTGGTCGGCTCGCCGATGGCGATCGACGTCACCGGGATCGGGATGATGCCGGCGCCGACCGGCGCATCGTCGTCCTTGCCGGCCGCATCGTCGGCGCTGAGCGAGCCCACCCAGGCGAGTAGGAAGGCGATGAAGTGCTTCACGTTGTCGATCGGAATGGCGAACCGGATGATGCGTCCGTCGAACGCCGTGGCCTTGACCACCAGCATCTCGCCGTCGGCCGATGGGCTGCCGTCGAAGCCGTAGATGAGCGGAACGTCGTCGGAACGCTCGTCGTTCATTCGGCCGCCACCTTCGGGAGTGCCGCCGACATCCGTGCGAGCGCCGCCAGCAGGCTGGCAAGGCTGGCGCTGCGCAACGGGTCGTAGCTCTTGCCGCTCTGGCGGCAGAGACGCTTGATCGCCGCCATGGCGTTATGGCTGATGCAGTCGATCGGGAAAAAGACGCGGTCGGCGCGGCCGATCAGGCCGGCCAGCAGGGCGCTGCTGTGCTCGATGCCGCCATCGTGGTGCAGAAAGGTTGCGCCCGCGTGCTCGACCAGGCCGCGGAGCAGCGGCACCTGGTGCGCGCGCCCGCCGACATAGAGAAGCGTGAGGCCCGCGAGGTCGAGCGCATCGTCGCCGCTCTGCGGCTGTGCCAGGGCCGCGAGATGGCGCTCCGCGATCTCGAGCTCCTGCAGGGCAGCCTCGTGGGTGTGCCGCTCGGCCTCATAGGCGCGGACCTTCGCCGCGAGTTCGCGCACGCGCTGCTCGCTGCGCTCGCGCCGGGCGGTCTCGCGTGCGAGCCGCCGGTCGAAGTCGCGAATGAGCCGATCGACGGTCGCGGCATCGTCCGACTGCGCCGCCGATTCCTCGACGCGCTCGCCCGCCCGTCTGGCCAGCATCTCTTTGAGACGGCGGATGGTCTCGTCGCGCGCCACGAAGCCGTCGTGCAATTGCCGCTGCTGCCGCTGCAGCTTGGCGACAAGCGCCGCGTTCTCCTCCTCCAACTGGCGCAGACGGCGGATGTCGGCGCGGTTGGCGGCGCCGACCAGATGCGAGAGCATGTGGACGTCGCCGAACGCCCGCTTGATGACGTCCTCGGTCGCCTCCGGATGCGTCAGCGTCGCCCAGTAGGCCCCCGGAATATCGCCCTGCTTGAGCGCCTCCTCCCACAGGGCCAGCACGGCGGCGGCGTCCCGCGCCTTGGCGAAACGGGCGATCGCCGCGCGATGGCGGCGGTCGAGCGCCTTCTGCAGGAACTTCGCGCCGGTCTCGCGGCGCCCCGCCAGCATCACGCCGCACATGTGCAGGTCGTGGTCCGACGCGATCGCCGTCGGGCCCGTCCTGACCTTCTCGACGATGTGGCGCAGCTCGGCCGTGGTCAGGCAGGTGCCGATGATCGAGCAGTGGAGATTGACGGAAAACTCCCAGATGCGCGTGCGGCGCGAGGCCGGCGCCGGTCCGTCGTCAGGCCCCGGCTCGTCCGGCCGCAGGTCGATCGGCTTCGGGGCGTCCCTCACGATCAGCGTCGCACGCGCCGGCGGCCCGGCGGCGGGCGCGGCCTGCAGCAGGCTGGTCGACAACATATGGGAACGCGTGAGCGCCATGGCTTATCGATATATTCATATGAATATAGCGATATGTCAAATAACGCCGGCCGCAAGCGCCGGCTGCCAGGGCGGGACTATCGACGCCTGATGCTCCGGGGTCAGTCGACCGCGACGATGACGCTGGTCGCCTTGATGATGGCGGTGGCTTTCTGGCCCTTGGCCAGCTTCAGGTCGTCGACCGCCTCGTTGGTGATCGATGCCGTGATGACCGTGCCGCCGCCGATGTCGATGCGGACATGGGAGGTCGTCTGTCCCTTCGTCACCTCGACGATCGTGCCCTTGAGCTGATTACGTGCGCTGAGCTTCATCTGGATCTCCCAAACATGCGACGGATCATCTGGCGCCTTCGAAGAGCCGATCGAGCTGCGCATCGGTCAACTCGACCTGATAGAACAGATTGTAGAAATCCTTGGCCTCCGAACGGATATCGACCTTGTAGCGCTCGGGAAAGAACAGGTTGGCGAGCCACTGCAGGCCGAGCAGCCGATTGAGCGAGGGCGGTTCGTCGATCCATCCGAAGGGCAGGGTGGGGCTCAGGAAAATGCGCCCGCGCCGCACGGCCTCGACGTTCGACCACGCCGATACCCTCTTGGCTTCCGCCGTGAAGTTGCGATCGGTGGTGATGATGGTGTCGGGATTCCACGCCATCACCTGCTCGAGCGAGACGGACACGAGGCCGCCGCGCTCACGGTTGGCGTCGACAACGTTGAGCCCTCCGGCGCGCTCGATGATCTCGGTGTTGATCGATCCGCGATTGCCGCTTTCGAGGCCGGTGGCCCGCCGCGCCAAATACACGCGCGGACGCTGCGCGTCCGGCACGGCGCGCGCAAGCCGGTCGATATCGTCCAGAATCGCTTGCGTGCGCGTCGCGAGCCGTTCGGCGCGCTCCGCCACGCCGATGACCGATCCGAGCAAACGCAGCGCATCGGCGGTGGCGCTGAGCCTGCCGTCGATCAGTAGATAGGGAATGCCGGTCTGGCTCTGCACGCGGTCGGCCAGCGAGACGTAGGTGGCGTTGACCGAGCCGAAGTCGACGATCACGTCGGGCTTGGCCGCCATCACGGCTTCGAGGCTTGCCGTGCCGCCGCGGCCGGTCAGGCGGCTGATCTCCGGCAGTCGCGCACGTCCGGCAACAGATACGGAAGCACCGTCTCGCGCGTTTGATCACCCAGCCGATCATCTTCTGCGGCGCGAGCATATAGACGAGCACCGAGGCGGGCGGCCCCGCCGCCATCACGCGCTCGACGCGGTCGGGCACCTCGACCTTGCGGCGGGCCGAGTCGACCACCTCGCGCGCGACGGCCGCATGGAGCAACAACGGAAGCAGTGCGAGCGCGGCAGCGAACGGCCGCCACGGGCGAAACCGATGCGCGAATTCACGCGCGATCGGGGCGAACCAGCTTGCCGATCGCGCGGAACTCGCCGCCCGCCGCGGTTTGCGCCTGGGATTCGATGGTGCGGTAGAGGCCGACCAGTTGCTCGCCGGCCGGCGTGACGACGGCGCCGCCGCCGCGGCGGCCGCCGACCTCGGCCGCAACCGCCGGCTCACGCAGCGCATGATTGACCTCCTCCACCAGCAGCCAGGCGCGCCGATAGGACATGTCGAGCGCCCGTGCCGCCGCCGAGATCGAGCCGGTCGAACGAATCGCCTCCAGCAACGCGATCTTGCCGGGACCGATGCGGTCGCCGTTCTCCAGGTCGATGCGGATGGAAAGACGCGTGCGGCTCATGGGGCCCGGCTCCCCGAAGGATCGTCAGGCAAGTCACGCCCATGGGAGCGGAATCGTCAAGCGACATGTTCGTTTTCCGCGTGCTTCGTTATCCCGTGCGGCCGGGCCGTATCCGTCGCTTGCGCGCGCCCTTGCACCTGCCGTCTCACGTTATATCATAGCAAATATAGCGCTCAACGCCCGCGCGCGCACGCCTGCCGCGAGAGGTCCGCGATGTTCGATTCACAGGCCGATGTCGCAGCCGTTGTCTACGGAGCCGACGACGATCCGGACGGCTTGCTGCGCGCATTTGCCGATGACGTGCAGCGTTCCGGTTTCCGCGTCGTCGGGCTGGTGCAGGCCGGCCACGTCAGCGACCCCGCGCAGGAGCGCCTGCCGGCGGTCGCCTTGCCGACGCGGGCGCCGGTTTCGCTGCGCCACATCCGCGAACGGGCCCCGGGCGGCTGCCATCTGGACGAAGCCCAGTTGGCCGAGACGCGGCGCACGATCGCGGTTGCGATGAGCGACGGCGCCGACCTCGTGATCATCAACCGGTTCGGCAAGCTGGAAGCGGCGGGCGCGGGACTTGTGGAAGAAATCAAGCGGGCCGTCGTCGCCGACATCCCGGTGCTGATCGCGGTGCCACATTGGCATTTCCGGACGTGGACCCGCTTCTGCGCCGGCATGACCGTGAAGCTCGCATGCTCGCGCGAGGCGGTCGATGCCTGGTGGGGCACGGTCACGCGGCCGAATGGAGACCCGTTGCGTACGGGCACGACCTTCTGCGCCCTCGCCAAATAGGCCGCGAGTGCCGCAGCCCTCGCTCACTTCGCGCAAAGCATAGAGACTGGCTTGCCGAGCCGTAGCTCGCGAAGCGAGAAGGCTGGTGGGCCCGGGAGGACTCGAACCTCCAACCAAGCGGTTATGAGCCGCTAGCTCTAACCATTGAGCTACGGGCCCGAACAGGTCGGGCGAGACGCCGGCACGTTAGAGCATTTCCCGGCGACGTGGGAACCGGGTCGCCGTGGAAAACCCGACCAAATACGGATGCTTGGGAGCGCGTTCCGATTCACTCGGAGGAACGTCATCGAGAAGCGGCGCCTTGCGCCCCCACATCCGCTCGGCTGGGACCCGCGTGGCGGGATCGGGGACCCGGCTGGCGCGGACGGCTCGGCCCCCTGGTCGGCGGCGTCTCCACCGGCGCGGGCTCGGATGCATCCCGTTTGCAAGCCTATCGAACCCCTCCGGGGTCTCGGGCGCGGTTGCTGCGATGCCGAGCCAGTACTTCGCCACATTGGAAGCAATCTAATGCAATTAAGTATTCGTGCGCCGTTATCCTTGCGGTATTCAGATTAGAATGTTTTTAAAATAGTTTTTTCCTTTGCGGTCGGATGAAGCATGTCTTAATGAATGTTTCAGAACAGAGCCCCTTCTTTCGCCGGACCTCACGCTCGATGATCGTGTGCTCTTGCAACGTGTTGTCGGACCAGGATGTCCTCAGCGCCATCAGCGCGGACGCGCCGCCGCGCACGACCAGCCAGATCTATCAATGCCTCGGCTGCAGCGCGCAATGCGGGCGCTGCGCGCGCACGCTGCGGCGGATCATGGATGAGGCGCTCGGCGCCTGCGCGCTCGGCTGTTGCCGGTGTCCCCACAAGCATGAACATTCGGAGGCCCGGAGCTTGTGAGCCCTGAACTTCGGCCGTAGGTTCCCAGGCGGGGTCCCAATGGAATAAGGGGCCCGGCGAAAAGGGGACTATGGCCATGCGCGGCGATCCGACTGTCATCGACTATCTCAACAAGGCGCTGCGGCACGAGCTCACAGCCATCAACCAGTACTGGCTGCACTATCGGCTGCTCGACAATTGGGGTTATCGCGCACTCGCCAAGCAGTGGCGCAAGGAATCCATCGAGGAGATGGAGCATGCGGACAAGCTGGTCGAGCGCATCATCTTTCTCGACGGCTTCCCCAACATGCAGGTGCTCGACCCGCTGCACATCGGCCAGAACGTGCGGGAAATGCTCGACAGCGACCTCGGGCTGGAGATCGCCGCCCGCGCCCTCTACCAGGAAGCCGCCACCCATTGTCACGGCGTGCGGGACTATGTCTCGCGCGACCTGTTCGAGAAGCTGATGGCGGACGAGGAGCATCACATCGACTTCCTGGAGACGCAGCTCGATCTCGTCGCCAAGCTCGGAGTGGAGCTCTACGCCCAGCATCACATCGGCAAGCTGGACGACGAGGACTGAGGCCGCCTCGGCAGTCCCCGCCTGCGGAGCACGGCCGAATCCTACCGTTGAGTCACACGCCGCGCTGATTTCCCCGACACATTCCCGCACCATCGCAACGAAAGAAGCCGCCCCGGCATTTTCTTGCGCGAGCGGAGATCTCCGCTCGTGGCATGGAGTGCTGCGGAGCGGCCCTGCGGGATTATCGGAGCGCGGTTGTCGGATGACTTTGCTCAACGAGATTTTCGGCCAGAAGGGCGACATCACCACCCTGCAGGAATGCGCGCGCGCCGTGCTCATTTTCTGCTACGGGCTGCTGCTGGTGCGCCTCTCCGGGCGACGGGCCTTCGGCAAGTGGTCGGCGCTCGACATCATCCTGTCCATCGTGGTCGGTTCGAGTCTCAGCCGCGCGATCACCGGCAGCGCGCCGCTGTGGGGCACGATGGTCGCCATGGCGCTGCTGATGGCGCTTCATTGGCTTCTCGCGCGCCTTGCGGCCTGGCGGATCGGCCTGTCGCGCGTGCTCGAAGGCCGCGCGGTCGAACTCGCGCGCGACGGGATGCTCATGCGATGGAAGCAGATCTGGCACGCCGTCAGTGACGCCGATCTCAACGAAGCGCTGCGCCAGCACGGGATCGAGCGCGTCGAGACGACGCGCCGGATCATGATCGAGCCGAGCGGCAAGATCACCGTGATGAAATGAGCCCACGCTGACGAGGCTGCGGCGTTCCGCGCCTATCCCTATCCGGCTGCCGGACTCGCTCGCCGAATTCATCCCGATGTGAGTCACTGCGCGCAACGCTCGGGCGGTTGCGGCGTTGTCGTCTGAAACAGGAGGCGCGCGTGACGAACAAAGATCCCCGCAAATCCGGCTCGCCGCCCGAATCGCAGACCGGGCCGGCACAGATGCTCAACCCCGGCGACGAGGCGCCGCCCGGCACCATCGGGACGGGCGAAGACGTCTGCCCGCGTTGTCATGGGCGCGGCGTGGCGGACGGCAGCCGCTGTCCGGATTGCGGCGGCACCGGAAAGATCATCAGGGCCATCGGCGGTGCGTGATCGGCACGCGGTGCACGGACCATAGGGCGACGGGATCACCAATGGCCGCCGGCGCGGCCTGATGCGAGATATTCGGAGAGGAACATGAACGATACGACACGCCCGCTCGCCATGGTGACCGGCGCATCCACCGGCATCGGCCTCGAACTCGCCAAGTGCTCCGCTCGGAACGGCTACGATCTCGTCATCGCGGCCGATGAGCCGGAGATCGAACGGGCAGCCGATACGCTGCGCGGTCTGGGCGCCACCGTGAAGGCGGTCCAGAGCGATCTCGCGACGACGGAAGGTGTCGACCGGCTCTACGCCGTGGCCGAATCCTTCGGCCGGCCGGTCGAGGTACTCTGCGCCAACGCCGGACGCGGCCTGGGCAAGGGTTTTCTCGACCAGGATTTCGGCCAGGCCAGGCACGTGCTGGACACGAACGTCACCGGAACGATCTATCTCATCCAGAAGATCGGACGCGACATGCGCGCGCGCGGCCGCGGGCACATTCTCATCACCGGCTCGATCGCCGGCTTCGTCCCGGGGACCTTTCAGGCCGTCTACAACGGCACCAAGGCGTTCCTCGATTCGTTCTCCTTCGCGCTGCGCGCCGAGCTGGAGGGAAGCGGCGTGACCGTCACCTGCCTCATGCCCGGACCGACCGAGACGGAGTTCTTCGCCCGCGCCGACATGCTCGACACCAAGGTCGGCCAGGAGAAGAAGGACGATCCCGCCGAGGTCGCCAGAATCGGTTTCGAGGCGATGATGCGCGGGGAGGGCGACGTCGTCAGCGGCTGGAAGAACAAGCTGCAGACGATCCTGGCCTCGGTCACGCCGGCCGGCGCACTGGCCGAGCAGCACCGCAAGATGGCGCAGCCGGGCTCCGCCGGCCCGCACTGAAACGGACGCGGTGGCGCCTTCGCCGCGCCGGCTTGCCCGCCGGCGAGCGGCGCGCGTCGAGCCTGCTCGACGGCACGCGGCCGGAACCCGCGTCGGCGCGGAACGTTGCCGTCGAGATCATTCCGTTTCGGAGGAGCCATCCATGAAAGCCGTCGTGTTTCACGGCGTCGGAGACATCCGTCTCGACGACGTTCCGGAGCCGCGCATCGAAGAGCCGACCGACGCGATCGTGCGCCTCACCGCTTCCGCGATTTGCGGGACCGATCTGCACATGATCCGCGGCACCATGGCCGGCATGAAGAAAGGTACGATTCTCGGTCACGAGGGAGTGGGCGTGATCGAGGAGCTCGGGCCAATGGTGCGCAACCTGCAGGTCGGCGATCGCGTCATCATTCCCTCGACCATCGCGTGCGGCACCTGCTCGTACTGCCGCGCCGGCTACTACGCCCAGTGCGACAACGCCAACCCGAACGGCAGCCGGGCGGGCACCGCCTTTTTCGGCGGCCCGCAGGCGACCGGGCCGTTCAACGGCCTGCAGGCCGAGAAGGCGCGCATTCCGTACGCCCATGTCGGTCTCGTGAAGATTCCCGACGAGGTGACGGACGACCAGGCGATCCTGCTGTCGGATATTTTCCCGACCGGCTATTTCGCCGCCGAGATGGCCGAGATCGAGGACGGCGACACTGTTGCGGTCTTCGGTTGCGGTCCGGTCGGGCAGTTCGTCATCGCCAGCGCCAAGCTGCTCGGCGCCGGCCGGATTCTCGCGGTGGACGGCCGGGAGGACCGCCTGATCATGGCGCGGCGGCAGGGCGCGGAGATCGTCAACTTCGAGAAGGAAGATCCGGTCGAGACCATTGTGCAGCTCACCGGCGGTATCGGCGTCGACCGGGCGATCGATGCGGTCGGGATCGACGCCGTTCACGCCCATGACGGACCGGCCGCCAAGCAGGCCGAACAGCAGGCCGAACTGTTCGAGCGCGAAGTTCACGAGATCGCGCCCGAGCAGCACCCGAGCGACGGCAACTGGCAGCCCGGCGATGCACCGAGCCAAGCGCTGCAATGGGCGATCGACAGTCTCGCCAAGGCCGGCACGCTGTCGATCGTCGGCGTCTATCCGGAAGCCGCGACGACGTTCCCGATCGGAAAGGCGATGAACAAGAATCTGGCGATCAATATGGGCAATTGTCATCACCGCAGATACATCCCGCACCTGCTCGAACTGGTGCGCAGCCAGGTCGTCGATCCGGTCGCGATTTTGACCCAGGTGGAGCCGATCCGCGACGCGGTCGAGGCCTACAAAGCGTTCGACAAGCGCGAGCGCGGCTGGGTGAAGGTCGAACTCGTTCCTGAATTGCACGCGGCAGAATGAGGGAGTCTGCTTGCCAGGCGTGACCTGGAGGGCGATCCGCAAAAGGTCGCGCTCCAATGTTATGAACGGGCGCATGATCCTGTCGGCGAACCGCTCACACGTCGCCGGATCCTGCGTTAGACCCGCAGGAAGATCTTGCGCTGGTACAGATAGCGCGCCAACGCGATGGCGAGCGCGAGAGCGACCGCGTGGGCGACGAAGAGGCCGGTCCCCGGCGTGACCAGCCGGTCGAGAAGCCGGCCGACGTCGCCGCCGACCAATCGCAGCGCGAAAGGCTCGAAGCCGACAATGTTGTTGAGGAAATAAAGCGTGATCGCGTTGGCGCCGATCCAGACGAAGACGGCCGCCCATTGCTTGCGCTGCCACACGTCCATGACTTGATAGAAGACGCCGAGCAACAGGGCGCTCCAGCCGCCGGCGACGAGGACGAAGGACGAGGTCCAGATCGCCTTGATGATCGGGAATTGCAGGCTCCAGAGATATCCGGCGCCGATCATCAGGCCGCCGCAGACCATGAGCGTCACGGCCTTGGTCTGAGGCGCGACGCGCTCGTCCCGCAGCAGCAGGCCGGCGAAGACCCCGAGAAGGCACGTGGCAATCGCGGGCAGGGTGCTGAGCAATCCCTCGGGGTCGCGGGTGCCGTCCCACAGTCTGCCGGGCAGGTAATTGCGGTCGATCCAGTTGGCGAGGTTGGCGTCGGGGGCGAACGAGCCGGCACCGATCCCCGGCACCGGCACGAAGGTCATCAGCGCCCAGTAGCCGACGAGCAGCGCCGCCAGCGCCGCGACCATGCCGCGCCAATTGAAGTTGAGGAACATGAGCGAGGCGA
>CAYVBN010000432.1:0-6720 GCA_964449645.1 uncultured Hyphomicrobiales bacterium | reverse complement strand
AACAGCGCGGCGAATTCCGGCTGGGCGTTGAGACCGGTCCCGACCGCGGTGCCGCCCTGGGCGAGGGGATAGAGCCGCTCGAGCGCCTCGGCAACCCGCGCGCCCCCGGAGCGAATCTGCGCGGCATAGCCGGAGAATTCCTGTCCGAGCGTGAGCGGCACCGCGTCCTGAAGATGCGTGCGGCCGATCTTCACGATCGAGTCGAAGGCTTAGATCTTTGTCTCGAGCTCTTTCTGAAGATGGCGCAGGGCCGGCAGCATATGGGTGCAGATCTCCTGCGCGAACGCGATGCGGATCGAGGTCGGAAAGCTGTCGTTCGACGACTGGCTCATGTTGACGTGATCGTTCGGATGCACCGGCGTCTTCGATCCGCGCTCGGCGCCGAGGATCTCGTTCGCCCGATTGGCGATCACTTCGTTGACGTTCATGTTGGTCTGTGTGCCCGAGCCGGTCTGCCAGACCACGAGCGGAAATTCGTCGGACAACTCGCCGGCGGCGACCTGTTCGGCCGCGCGCACGATCGCCCGCATCCGCCGCTCGTCGAGCGAACCGAGTTCGCAGTTCACCTCGGCGGCGGCCTGCTTGACGATCGCCAGCGCGCGGATGAGCGGGAAGGGCATTCGCTCCGTCCCGATGCGGAAGTTCCGCCGAGATCGTTCGGTCTGCGCGCCCCAATAGCGCTCCGCCGCGACCTCGATGGGGCCGAACGTGTCGGTTTCAGTGCGCGTGTCGGGCATGTTCATCCCCGGTTTCGAGGCGTGCGCGGCCGCCGGGCCGCCGGCACGCTCATTTCTTGCGGAACCGGTCGATGCTCACCACCTCGGCGCCACCGGGCCGTTCGGGGTTGTCCTCGGCCGGCGCGGGTGTCTTGGCAGCGGGCCGGGCTTGTTCCGGCACGGCCGCAAGGCCAGGCCGTTTCGCGCCCTCCGTTCCGCTCTCGCGAGTCTGCGGCGCTTCGGTCTCCGTTTCGAGCAGCGGCGGCTCGTTCTCCTCGGCGATGGCGAACTGGAGCCCGAACTGGACGGACGGATCGACGAAGCTCTTGATCGCCGCAAACGGGACGACGAGGCGCTCCGGCACCCCTTTGAACGACAGCCCCACCTCGAAGGAATCCTCGGCGACGACCAGGTCCCAGAACTGATGCTGGAGCACGATGGTCATCTCCTGCGGATATTGCGCCTGCAGGCGCGGCGAGATGCGCACGCCCTCCGCATGGGTGTCGAAGGTGATGTAGAAATGATGGTCCCCCGGCAGCCCCTTGGCGGCGACGTCGGCGAGCACGGTGCGAACGACCCCGCGCAAGGCTTCCTGGGTGAGAATGTCGTAGCGGATGTAATCCATGAGGAAATGGCTCTCGCCGGTACGGGGAAGTGCGAGATTCGCTCCATGCTAGCCGGGGGACCGCCGAACGCCAGCCCGACCTTCGGCGCCATCGATCGTTTTCGGTGAATCCGCTCCGCCGGGACCACGCACGCGACTGAAGAAGTGGGGGCTTCTGTTGCCAGGTGCCCCCGAACCCCGCCCGACGCGGCTAAAGCGCCGGGGCTTTAGATCGGTCTTTCAAACCGCCTTACGCGGCCTGAGCAACCGGAGCATAGTTGTCGTTGGCAACTATGAGATAGGCCCGATAACGGTGGTACCATGCCGAGCAAAAGCACGCCCTTTACGCCCTCGTCGATCCTATTTCGCCCCCGCCGAAACCCAACCGCCGAGCCGTCCGGCCGACTGGGCTTGGGTGGAGGCGCCGGGTACTGCCCCCGGGTCCGATGGGTTTATTCCGACGGCCATTTATCGCCATAGCCGGCTTGCGCCGGCAGCCCGAATATAAGCAGTCGAGATTGACGAAAAAAGACCGTTCGTCCGGCCGGAGGACGCAAGTCCTCCGCGAAATGCTGGGCGGTCCCTCGATAAATCGGCTGGCGCCCGCGAAACGGCGCGGTTAGAGGTCATCCCCCGTTCCGGGAAACCGGGACGAGCGCTCGCTTTCTGTGGTCGACCGCGTTTTTCGACGGCGAACCGCAGTCCACGTCGCGGGAAAATGCTCTAAGTGTCCGCCATGAAGCCGAATCTGCCGCACGATCTCGAGCAGGGCGCGACCACCGTTCCGCCCAGGACGGTCAATCCCAGCCTGCCCGAACTCTTCCTCGGCTTTCTCAAGATCTCGACCTCGGGCTTTGGCGGCGTGCTGGTCTGGTCGCGCCGGCTGGTCGTCCAGGAAAAGCGCTGGATGAGCCCGGAGGAGTTCAACGAGGCCTATGCGCTCTGCCAGTTCCTGCCGGGTCCGAACATCGTCAACTTCTCGGTCGTGTTCGGGGCGCGCTTCCGCGGATTTCCCGGGGCGGCGGTGGCACTCGTCGGCCTGTTGGCTCCGCCGGTCGCCTTCATGGTCGTGCTCGGCACCCTCTACCAGCACTATGGAACGGTTCCGCAACTGCGCGGGCTGCTGACCGGTCTTTCGGCCGGGGCGGCCGGCGTGATCCTTTCGACCTCGATCCAGATGGCCGAACCGGTGTTTCGCCGCCGGATCAATGCGGGACACTTCGTCGCGGTCGCGGCCTTCGTGGGGGTCGGCCTGTTCAGGCTGCCGCTGCTCTGGGTCCTGGCAGCCCTCGTTCCGGTCAGCATCGCTTTCGCCTACTGGGGACGGACATGAGGGACGATTTCGACACGCTGTCGTCGCTCGCGCTGCACTTTTCTCTGTTGTCGCTGCTCGCGGTCGGCGGCGGACTTTCGGCGTTGCCGGAAATTCACCGGCAGGCCGTCGAAGTCTCTCACTGGATCGACGACCGGCAGTTCACCGATCTGGTCGCGATCGCGCAGGCCTCGCCGGGTCCGAACATCGTCATCGTGACATTGATCGGGCACCATGTTGCGGGCTTCATTGGCGCACTCGTCGCGACCTTCTTCATGTGCGTACCGACCTGCGCGCTCGCCTACGCGGTGTCGCGCGTGTTCGATCGGTTCAAATATTCGCGCTGGCGCATCGCGGTGCAGAGCGGGCTCGTTCCGGTGTCGATCGGATTGATCGCCGCGAGCGCGCTGATTGTCGCGCGCTCCGCCGACCATGATTGGACCACCGTGGCGGTGACCGCCGTGAGCGCCGCCTGGGTGTACTGGACGCGCGCCACGCCGCTCATCGTGCTCGGGGCTGCGGCCGTCCTCGGCTACGCCGGACTGATCGGCTGATTTCCCCGACTTGCGGCGATTTCCCCCACGCCTCACACGCTTGTGTTCGCCCGACCGTGTGCTACTAACGCCGTCACCAGACAGCATTCACCTAAGGCGACGGAGGAAGTTGATGTCTGAGGGAGTGAGCCGGTCTCCCACCATGGGAGGGCGGGGGAGGATTCGTAATCCTCGTGATTTCTTCGGCGGCCTTGCCCTCATCGGAGTCGCGGTTTTCGCGCTCTGGGCCTCGTCCGACCTGCCGGGAATGCATGGCTTCGCTTTCGGGCCCGGCACGGCACCGCGCATGTTCGCCGTCCTGCTGGGTATCCTGGGCGCCGGTATCGCGCTCGTCGGTTTTTTCACCGATGGACCGAATATCGAGCGCTTCGCGATCCGCGGCCCCGTCCTCGTGACAGCCTCGATCCTGGTGTTCGCGGGCCTGCTGCGTCCGGCCGGCCTCGTCCTGGCGGGCTTCATCAGCATGGTCGTGGCCGCCTCCGCCACCAATGAAGTGCGCTGGGTCGAGACGCTGATCTGGTCAGCCGTGATGACACTCTTCTGCGTGATCCTGTTCCCGTATCTGCTCGGCCTGCCGATGCAGCTCTGGCCAGCCGGCTTCTGATCCGAGGCGCCCCGTTATGCATGAACTCGTCTCCAACTTGGCGCTCGGCTTCTCGGTCGCCTTCTCTCCCTGGAACCTCCTGTTCTGCCTGGTTGGCGCGCTCGTCGGCACGCTTGTCGGCGTGCTGCCCGGCGTCGGCGTCGTGGCAACGCTCGCGATGCTGTTGCCGATCACGTTCGGGCTCCACCCGGTCAGCGCGCTCATCATGCTCGCCGGTATCTACTACGGCGCGCAGTACGGCGGCTCGACGACGTCGATCCTCGTCAATATTCCGGGCGAATCCACATCGGTGATGACGACGCTCGACGGATTCCAGATGGCGAAGCAGGGCCGCGCCGGTCCGGCGCTCGCGATCGCGGCGGTCGGCTCGTTCTTCGCCGGCTGCGTCTCGACGGTCCTCGTCGCCGCGGTCGGTGCACCGCTCACCTCGGTGGCCCTGCTGTTCGGACCGGCCGAGTATTTCGCCCTCATGACGCTCGGCCTGATGTTCGCGGTCGTGCTCGCGAGGGGCTCGGTCATCAAGGCAATCGCCATGATCCTGTTCGGGCTGCTCCTGTCGATGGTCGGTTCCGACATCGAGACCGGACAGTCGCGCATGGCGTTCGACATTCCCGAACTGTCGGACGGCATCAGTTTCGCCATCGTCGGCATGGGCGTGTTCGGCTTCGCGGAGATCATTCGCAACCTCGAGGCGCCGGAGGAGCGCGGCATCGTCCGCAGCAAGCTGACCGGCCTGATGCCGACGCGCGCCGATCTCATCGCCTCGTCAGGGGCGATCGCGCGCGGCACCGTGCTCGGTTCGATCCTCGGCATCCTGCCGGGCGGTGGCGCCGTCATCGCCTCGTTCGCCGCCTACACGTTCGAGAAGAAGGTCGCGAGGGATCCTTCGCGTTTCGGCCGCGGCGCGATCGAAGGCGTTGCGGCGCCCGAGAGCGCCAACAACGCGGCGGCGCAGACCTCGTTCATTCCGCTGCTCACCCTCGGAATTCCCCCGAACGCCGTGATGGCCCTCATGGTCGGCGCGATGACCATCCACGGCATCGTGCCCGGGCCGCAGGTCATGACCAAGCAGCCCGAACTGAGCTGGGGCATGATCGCGTCGAGGTGGATCGGCAATCTGATGCTGGTCATCATCAACCTGCCGCTGGTCGGGCTGTGGGTGCGGCTGCTGCGGGTTCCTTACCGCATGCTGTTCCCGGCCATCCTTCTGTTCTGCAACATCGGGGTTTACTCGATCAACAATTCGCCCTTCGACGTGGTCCTGACCGATATCTTCGGGCTGCTCGGATACTGGCTCTACAAGCACGACTTCGAGCCGGCCCCGATGCTGCTCGGCTTCGTGCTCGGTCCGCTGATGGAGGAGAATCTGCGCCGCGCCATGCTGATCGCGCGCGGCGATCCGACGACCTTCTTCACCCGGCCGATTTCGGCCTCGCTTCTTGGCCTCTCCATTCTGCTCCTGGTCATCTCCCTCCTGCCGATGATCCGGCAGAAGCGCGAAGTGGTGTTCACGGAGTAAGGCGAGCGCCAACGGAGCTCGGGAATACGACGGGCGGCCTTCGGGCCGCCCGTTGCATTTCCGCCGGCCGCTTGGGTCGGAATGTCCGGTTGGAACGCCTGGATAACAAGCGCTTGGGCGGCCGGGCTCGCCTTTCACCTCCGGCCAACGCAGGCTATCTTGCGGGCGACTCGCTCGCATCGCGGCTGGACCGCCGTCCGGCTCGGGCGAGCCTCACCGACGAGCCTCACCGAAGAGACGACCTTGCGCCAATACCTCGACCTGATGGAGCGCGTGCTTGCCGACGGCGTGGAGAAGCGCGACCGGACCGGCACCGGCACGCTCTCGATCTTCGGGCACCAGATGCGGTTCGATCTCGCGCGCGGGTTTCCGCTCCTCACCACCAAGAAGCTGCACCTCAAATCCATCATCTACGAGCTGCTCTGGTTCCTGGCGGGCGACACCAACGTCCGCTACCTCCAGGAGCACGGCGTTCGCATCTGGGACGAATGGGCGGATGCCAACGGCGAGCTCGGCCCGATCTATGGGCGGCAGTGGCGGTCATGGCCGGCCCGCGACGGCGGCACGATCGATCAGATCGCCGACGTCGTGGCGGCGATCCGCCGCAATCCCGACTCGCGCCGCCTCATCGTCACGGCGTGGAATCCGGCCGACGTGGCGCGGATGGCGCTGCCGCCCTGTCATTGCCTGTTCCAGTTCTATGTCGCCGAGGGCCGGCTCTCGTGCCAGCTCTACCAGAGGTCGGCCGACGTCTTTCTCGGCGTGCCGTTCAACATCGCGTCCTACGCGCTGCTCACGCTCATGATGGCGCAGGTCACCGGCCTCGCGCCAGGCGCGTTCATTCACAGCCTGGGCGACGCCCACCTCTATCTCAATCATCTGGAGCAGGCGCGCCTGCAGCTCTCGCGTTCGCCGCGCCCGTTGCCGACCATGCGCCTCAACCCGGCGGTCACCGACATCTTCGCCTTCCGCTACGAGGATTTCACGCTGTCTGACTATGACCCGCACCCGCACATCAAGGCGGAAGTCGCGGTCTGAGCTTGTCAGCTCCGCGCGTGCGGAAATTCCAGACGGCCGACCGTGCTCGACCGGCCGGCTGCATCCGCGATCATGTTCGGCAGAGTCCGGCGCAGCCAGTCCCGGCGCGCCGCCGCGTCCGCGAGAAGATCCGGGAAATTGCGCGAACGGGTCCGCCGCTCGCGTCGCTCGTAAACGACGAAGCGGGAGGGATACTGGTCTCCGGGGGAGGCCGGATGGCTCTCTGCTTCGATCCTGCGCCAGGCGGGGGATTCGAATTCGAGATCGAATCTCGCGTCGCCGGTGATCTCCGCAATCACTTCCGTCAGATAGACGGTCTCGAACAGATCGGAGAACATGGCGAACACTTCGGCGCCGCCGATGACGAAGAACG
>CAYVBN010000431.1:0-2066 GCA_964449645.1 uncultured Hyphomicrobiales bacterium | reverse complement strand
AGAACGCCGCCCGCACGTTGAGGCCGAAGATGAAGTCGAAGTCCTCGACCTTGACATCGAGGAACATGTCCGGCCGGTTCGTGCCGGCATTGTTGATCAGGATGTCGAACGGTTCGGCGCCTTCGATCGCGGTCCGCACCGCCGCAACGTCGGTGACGTCGAGCACGAGCGCGTCGGCCTTATCGCCGCGGGCGCGGATCGCCGCCGCCGCCGCGTCGATCTCGGCCTTCGTGCGTGCCGCGAGCGTCACGTGCGCGCCGGCTTGCGCCAGCGCGGAGGCAGCGGCCAGGCCGATGCCGCGGCCGCCGCCCGTCACCAGCGCACGCCGGCCGTCGAGACGGAACGACGGCGTCCGGGCGAGTTCGACCGAAGCCGCGCCGGTCATTCCGCCGCCTGCGCGTAGCCGACGTTGCGCCGGCCGTAACGCCGCACGCGCACGTTGGCCTGCTCGGCGTGGGCGAGGAAATGTTCGAGCACGCACAGGCGCGAACAATACTCGCCGATCATCGCGCTCGCCTCGTCGGTGAGAACCTTCTGATAGGTGCAGGTCTTGAGGAACTTTCCGACCCACAGCCCGCCGGTGTAGCGCGCGGCCTTCTTGGTCGGCAGCGTGTGATTGGTGCCGATCACCTTGTCGCCATAGGCGACGTTGGTGCGCGGCCCGAGGAACAGCGAGCCGTAGTTCCTCATGCGCTCGAGGAAATAATCTGGATCGCGCGTCATCACCTGCACGTGCTCGGAGGCGATGCGGTCGGCTTCCTGCACCATCTCGTCGTAGCTGTCGCAGACAATCACCTCGCCGAAGTCCTGCCAGGCTTTTCCGGCGATGTCGGCGCTCGGCAGAATCCCCAGCAGCCGCTCGACCTCGCTCATCGTCTCGCGCGCGAGCTTCTCCGAATTGGTGAGGAGAATAGCCGGCGACGTCGGTCCGTGCTCGGCCTGACCGAGCAGGTCGGTCGCGCACATTTCGCCGTCGACGCTGTCATCGGCGATGACGAGCGTCTCGGTCGGGCCGGCGAGCAGGTCGATGCCGACGCGGCCGAAGAGCTGGCGCTTGGCCTCCGCCACATAGGCGTTGCCGGGGCCGACGATCATGTCGACGGACGGGATCGTCTGCGTGCCGAGCGCCATGGCGGCGACCGCCTGCACGCCGCCGAGCACGTAGATCTCGTCGGCGCCGCCGAAATGCATGGCGGCGACGATCGCCGGATGCGGGCCGCCCTGGTAGGGCGGGGCGCAGGCGATGATCTGCTTCACGCCCGCCACCTTGGCGGTGACGATCGACATGTGCGCGGAGGCGACCATCGGGTAGCGCCCGCCCGGCACGTAACAGCCGATGCTCGCGACCGGGATGTGCCGGTGGCCGAGGACGACGCCGGGCAGGGTCTCGACTTCGAGGTCGTGCATCGTCGCCTTCTGCTTCTCGGCGAAGTTGCGCACCTGCGCCTGCGCGAACTTGATGTCCTCGAGGTCGCGCTTGCCGACCTGGCCGATCGCGCGCTCGATCTCGTCCTCGCTCAGCCGGAAGCTCGGCGGCGACCACTTGTCGAACTTCTGCGACAGTTCGCGCACGGCGGCGTCGCCGCGCGCCTCCACCTCGGCGAGGATCTCTTCCACGGTTTCGCGGACCTTGGCGTCCGCCGCCTTGACGGCGCTCACGTCCATTCCGCGCTTCAAATAGCGAGCCATTTTCGGCCTCCTGCAATCGAACTCGGGCGGGTCGCGCCTCGCACGGCGGTGAGGCGCAGGGCGCCTCTTATTTGATCGCCTGCGGGTTGATCGGCGAGCCGGTGCCGCCCGTGATGATGAGCGGGGGGCCGCAGAAGAAGAACTCGTAGCGCCCGTCGGCGCTGCAATCCTCGGCCAGCTCCTTGAGGTAGAACATCTCGCCCATGGTGAGGCCCATCGCCGGGATCACCACCCAGTGCCACGGCTGGTTTGCTTCCTTGGTCTCGTTCGGACGCACCTCGACGCCCCAGGTGTCGGAGCAGATCGCCGCGATCTCCTTCTCCTGGGACCAGTAGCAGTTCTCGAACTTGACGCCCGGCGCGTCGCCGCCCGCATAG
>CAYVBN010000430.1:0-21856 GCA_964449645.1 uncultured Hyphomicrobiales bacterium | reverse complement strand
GAACATGCGCTCGAGCCCGACCCGGTAGGCGTTCTCCGAATAGGATTGCAACCGCGCGCGCTGGCCGAGGCCAAAGCCGGCCAGGAATGGGGACGCCGTCTTGCGGTTGGCATAGCCCGCCGGCAGATAACGCAGCCGGTGCAGCAGCGGCAGCACCTTGGCGAAGTCGCGGTCGGCGATCGTGGTTTCCTTGTTGATCGGGCCGGCGGCCTGGCGATAGTCGGCGATCGCCGCGTTGGTCTGGTCGATCAGCAGGCGGTTGTACGAATAGCTCTTCCACCACGCGGCAATCAGGCCGACCGAGACGATGGCCATGAGACCATAGGCGGCCGCCTTGAGGACGAGCGCGCGGCGCACGGCCGCGCGGTCGGTCGAGACCCAGGCCGCCTCGCCGATGATCACCTTGCGAATGAGATCGGTGAGGAAGAAGGCCTTGCCGATGCCCGAATAAGAGGACGCAGCAACCTGCTCGGCCCCGAAATTCTTGGCCAGGGCTCCGATCAGGCGATCGATTGGCGTTCCCTCCTGGGTTCCGGAGGTGAAGTAGAAGCCGCGCAAGGTCGCGTTGGCGTGATAGCGCGTCGGCTCGAAGATCTGATTGAGGAAATCGAAGATCGGCCGCTTCAGGCCCGCCATCTGGGCCGGGAATCCGAACAGCAGCACGCGGCTGCCCGGCGAGGGGTCTTCCTGCAGCCGGTCCGTCAGGTCGAGGTTCAACCGTTCCAGCAATGCGTCGTATTCGTGCGGGACTTCGCCGACATAGTTCACCGTTTTGTCGGCGGTCTGGAAGGTTGCGCCCCACACCTGCTGGCGCGCCTGCTCGTTGAGGTTGGCGAAGAACTCCGTGAACCCGGCGACGAGATCTGTCTTGGTGAACAGCACGTAGACGGGAAAATCGACCTTGAGCCGTTCGTGCAGTTCCAGCAGCCGCGCCCGGATGGCATCGGCATGCGCCTTGATCTCCGCCGGGCCGAGCGTCATCAGGTCTTCGAGGCTGATCGCCACCATGACGCCGTTGATCGGCTGGCGCGAACGGTTCTTCTTGAGAAGATCGAGAAATTCGAACCAGCTCTTCTTGTCGGCCGCCGCATCGGAATCGTGCGTCGTGTAGCGGCCGGCAGTGTCGATCAGCACCGCATCCTCGGTGAACCACCAGTCGCAGTAGCGCGTGCCGCCGACGCCGGCGATCGCGGCCGGCTTGGCGCCGCGCGAGAGCGGAAATTTGAGGCCCGAATTGACGAGCGCGGTCGTCTTGCCGGCGCCGGGGGGTCCGATGATCACGTACCAGGGCAGATCGTAGAGAAAGTCGCCCTTCCCCTTGCTCGCGGTCTTGAGCGTGGCGAGCGCATCCTTCATCCGCTCCTTGAGGACGACGCCGTCGCTGTCCTCCTTCTTGCCTTCGGCGGCGACCCCCTCGGCGATCTCCTGCGACTTCTTGCGCCGCTGCCAGACATGGAATCCGGTGAAGCTCGCGGCCGCCGCCACCAGCAGAACGACGACGATGTCGCGGATGATCTCGTTTTCGAGCGGATGGTAATCGCCGATCGCCAGCAACGGACCGCCGACATAGATCAGCGCGGCCAGCGAGCCGATGCCGAGACCGTAAAGAACGATGCGGACAATGTCCTTGCGGAGCATCAGGAATTCTCCAGGCCGATACGGCGCCGTTCAATCGGCGCGCGGTATCGTGATTTCGACGCGGCGGTTGCGGGCACGACCCTGGGCCGTGTCGTTCGAGGCAATCGGCATCTGCGCTCCCTTGCCGTCGATCTCGATCCGATCCGGGTGACCGAGATAGTGCTTCAGCAGGTTGCCGACGGTCCGCGCCCGCTCGATCGAAAGCTGCCAGTTCGACGGGAAGCGAATGGTCTTGATCGGGGTGTTGTCGGTGTGCCCGACCACCTTGATGTTGCCCGGCTCGCCGTCGAGGGAGGCGGCGATGCGCGGGATCACCGGGCGGAAACTCTCGAGCACCTCGGTCTGGCCGGGCTTGAACAGGACCAGGTCGCCGACCCGGATGAAAATCCGCGTGGCGTTCTGATCCGCGGAGACGAGCCCCGCCGCGATTTCCGGCGCCAGAGCCTTGCGAATGCGTTGCAACTGAGTGAGCCGATCGACCGGTTGCGGCGGTGGAGGAGGCGGCGGCGGGGGTGGAGCAACCACGCGCCGCATCAGCGCGAGCTTGTTCGTCGGATGCAGGTTGGCGAAGGCATCGGACGTCAATTCCGCACCGCCGCTGAGCCACAGGCGGAACATGACGTAGAGCCCGAACAGCAGCAGCGCCAGAACGGACGCCACCGCCCATGGCGGAACGCGGACCTTGGTCGCGTTGCTCGCGAGCTCCTGGCCGCGCCAATGCGGCGAGAGGTCGAGATTCACGCGCGGCCGGACACGGCGCAGCGTCTCGTAGAGGTTGCGCTGGATCTGCTGCAGCGCCGCCGCTCCGCCGGACGAGGTGCGATGGACGCCCTGGAAGCCCAGCGCCAGGCAGGCGTGCTGCAATTCCAGCACCGGATAATTGATCAGCGGGTCCATCTTGGCGCGGTCGAGCTCTTCGAAGAACCGCACCCCGCCGATACGCTCGCCGAAGAAGCGGCTCAGCATGCTGTACTGGGTCCAGACGTGCCGGTCTTCGGTCGGAATGTTCTGAACGATATCGTCGGCGGTGGCGCAGAGGATGTATTTGGCCTGGGTGGCCTGCGCTTCGGAAATGCCGGCCGAGCGGATGTCCTTCTCGAAGAACTTGATGGCGTCGGCCACCTGCTCCATCAGGCTTGCGAAGGAGGCGCGCATCAGCGCGACCCGCAACCGGCCGAGCAGAAGCAAGAGCGGCTGCCCGGCGCGCATGATCGGGTTCTGGTTCGGCGCCACGAGCTCGTCGATGCGCAGTTCCGGCGCGTGCGCCACCTCGCGCTGCTCGGGCTGGCGTGGCGCGGTCGCGATCCAGTCTTCCTGCGCGGCGGCCGGCGTCTCTGAAGGCGCCGGATAGGACACCGACGGCTGCCCGGGCGCCGCGTTCGGATCGGGATTCGCGGGCGGCTGAGGCGGCGCGACCGGACGCCGCGCACCCGGATTGGGCCGGATGATGGTCCGTTCCCCGCGTCCCCAGATGTCGGACGGCCGATCCTTGTCGCTCATCGCCGATCTTCCAGGATCGCCCAGAGTTCGAGCTGCAGGTCGGGCCAATCACCCGAGAAGTGCATGCCGATCGAGCTGGCCGCGCTGAATTCAGGCCAGAGGGGTGATTTCCGGTCAAGGTAAAAGTAGACGTGATCGGTGATGGCACGAATTTGCGGCGGCGGCGTCGGCAGATGCACGAGCGGCACGCCGGGCAGATGAGCATGCACGATCTCGTTCATCTTGGTGTTCGGACCAAATTTGAACAGACGCGGGAATTGGTTCTGGATCTCCGTCAACGGCCGCCGCGACGAGACCTCGAGCACGAAGGTGGCATTCGCGAACAGCGACCGGTCGCGGATCGTGGAGATGAAGGCGTTCTGGGCGCGCTCGATGATCTCGAGCCGGATGGCGCGGCGGCCGAGACGCGCGCTCAGGAAATCCTGCAGGTCGCGGATGAGCGGCCCGAACACGTTCTCGAGGTCGTCGTGATCGTAGGCCGGGTACTGCCGCGCGCGGCGCTCGACGGTCGCGAAGGTCGCGAGTTCACCGGCGAGCCGCAACAGCTCCTCGAACAGCCGCTCGGGATGGACGTAGGCCGATCCACGGAAATGCTTGAGCACGTTCACGTGGCGATTGAGCAATTGCAGCACGAAATAATCGACGCTCTGCAGGCCGCCGCCCGCGCTCGGATCGGCCGCGTAGCGGGCGAGCTCTTCGAGCTTGTTCTCGATCCACCCGACGATGCGGTCGATCCAGCCGCTGACCGTCGGATAGGTGCTGCAGGTCAGGAGCGGCGGGACATACTTCTCGTCGAAGATGATCGTCTTATCGCGAACCTCGACGACGCGCGCCATGCCGAGATTGGCAAAGCCGGGCTTCGGCGTTTTGCGCAGCTCGAATGCGAGCCGCGGATAGGCGACGTCTATCTCTTCCTCGATGCGCAACTGCGAGCTCGAATCGATGAAGGTCTCGGCGCCGCGCGCAAACCGGCTCGCCCCGTCCGAGTTGAACTCGTCGATCTCGCGCGTGTTCGGCGCAGCGACCGGCATCGACAGCCAGATCACCTGGCCCGAGGCAGTGTCCGGCACGTCGATCGGCTGCGGCAATGGGCTGTCGGCCGGCATGTCGAACGGTGTGCCGTCCGGCATGACGCCCGCGGCGCGGCGCAACGCGAACTTGCTCTGCTGCGCCAGATCGCGATCGATCTCGAGGTGCGAGAAGCCCCACGGATAAGGCGTGACGTGCCGCACGCGGCTCTGCAGCAGGTGCTCGAGGTAACGGTCGCTCTGCTGGAGATGGTGCGGGCGAAGAAACAGGCCTTCCGACCAGGCGACCTTGCTATACCAGGACATGGTCCACCTGCATCGGTCGGCGCGCGCGCCTGTTGGCGAATTTCAGAGACATCATAGCTTGCTGTTCCGGTCGTAACACGCGGCGAAATATTCCATGAAGGCGTCCAGCAGCCCGTTGTCGAAACGGCTCGTCTTCGCCTGCCAGCGGCTTACATAGGCGTCCCACAGTTTCGCCTTGCGGGAGCCGACCAGTTTGTTGAGCCCGCTGTCCGGCTCGACGGAGGCATCAACTGCTTTCGGATCGAGGTCGCTCGCCAACATGGTCAGCGCCTGCTGCATCGCGGTGAACGTCTTCAATTGGTGGGTCTTGAGGTCGTCGAAGCTCTGCGCGAAGGCGCGTCGGGCGTCGAGATAGCTCTTGGTCGGCGGCCCGAACATGATGTCGAGCGCATCCTTGGTGGTGGGCGCGAACTTGAGCGGGTTGTTATCGAGCGCCTGAACGGTCGTCTGGTTGGCGCTCCGCGCCACCCCCCTCGCCTGCAGCCGGGCCTTGAGAAGCTGCCGGACGTTCTCGGTCATGAGCTCGATCAGCACGCCGAGGTCCTCGGCCAGTTCCTGCGGGCTTTTGCGCGCGAGGAGCGCCTCTGAGATGCCCGCCGCTTGCGCCAGCCGGCTGCGGAATTCCGCCATCTCGTCGCCCACCGGTCGCGCGTCATCGGCCTGTCCTATGGGGCGCGGCGGCGCCGGCTCGCGCGTTTCGATGTGCGACATCGCCGCGGGCGTCCAGGGATCCGCGGACTCGCCTGCGTTGCGCAGCGGGCGGCGTGGCGTCGGCACGGGCGGAGGCGGCTCCGGTTCGGGAGCCGGCCGCGCCGGACCGCTGGCCCAGCTCAAATCGTCCTCGGGCATTGATTCCTGCGGAACGGAAGGCCGCGGATCGCGGGCGGGCGCCGCCGCATCCGGCACGTCCGCGGCCCAATCGAGAAAATCGGCGTGTTGCGGCCGCGGGCGTTCCCGTGGCGCCTGCAAATCGGCGCGGCGAACGGGCGGCGCGGCGTCGCCGCTGTCGCCCCAAAGATCGCCGTAGGGCGTGTGCTGCACCTCGCGCGGACCCGGCTGCTCCGTGGGGGCGCCGTCGATCGTCACGCCGATGATGTAGTGGCCGATGATAAGGCGCTCGCCGTCGCGCAGCCGGTGCGGTCCTTTGAGACGTCCCTCGTGTCCGTCCAGAAACGTGCCGTTGGTCGAGACATCGAACAGCACGTAGCCGCCGTCCTGGTATCTGATCTCGCAATGCTTTCCCGAAATGGTGCGGCTCGGGTCCGGCAGCGTCCAATCGAGATGCCGGTCACGCCCGATGTCGAGCCCGCGCATGCCCTGGATCGACACGCTCAAAGGGCCGCCGTCGGGAAGGCTCGTCTCGTTCTCTATCTTCAGCACTAGGCGCATCGAGACTCCCGTGAGGGGCACATCGGCAACGCCCGCGACGATCGCGGGCGAGATTATCGCTTCAGACAAAAGCCTAGCAAGCTCATGCTGTTGGTCCATCAAAGCCCGTTTTCTGCAAGCGTCGTCCCGTCCGTCACGCAGGCGCGCAGGCGCTCAGCCCGTTCCGCCTCAGGGGCCCGGTGAGCGCCGAGCGTGATGGCGATACGGGCAGCGCGCGCCGTCATGTGAGGAGGCATCGGGACCGGGCCTTTTGGATGCGAGCTGAGCATTCCGCCCGACCAGCCGGCGCCGAGCGAAAGCCAGGTGGAGGGGTCGGCGCTGTCGCCCTTCATCCCGGTCTCCAGCGCCTTGCGACGGTTGTCCTCGCTCGGCTCGTAGACCCAGGCCTCGGCAACGCGGAAGCCTTCGCTCTGATCGCAAGCCACCTCCCTCAACAACTGCTTCAAGCTGCCGCAAGCCCACCAGACGGCTTCGCGCCGCGGCAACAGATGCGCGCAGAACAGCACGGCGTCCTCGAGCCTATCCTGGGACGACAGCCTGTTCAGATAGGCGATCGGGGATTCGTCGCTCGGCGCGGCGGCGAGCCTGGCCGTCAGCTCCGGAAACGCATCGAGCAGCGATCGCGCGGTTGCAAAGCGCAGTTGCGGCATTCACCTCCGGGCGCCGGCGGCGCCCCCTCGCATTCTTCGACGTGTGGTCGCCTCGTCACACCGGAATGAGCACCGGGACCATCCCGTTGATGAGAACCATGCCGTTCAGATTGATCAGCGGCGCGGTGATGCTGATGGTGGCGCCGGCCGTGCAGCTCATCATCGCCTCGGCGTTGTTGTTGATGATCGGAGAGTCCACCGACACGGCCGCCGGCGTTAGCGTGACGGTGGTCATCGCCACGGACTGCTGGATCGTCATCATCGCGCTGGTTGTCTGGCTCCCGAGCGGGATCGCGACCTTCTGGTCTCCCGTCTGGATGGTCAGCATGTCGTCGCCGCTCACCAGCGTCGTCTTGCGCGAGGGCGATCCCTTCGGCGGAATGAATTGCCGGCCGATCGTCCGCGTCTCGGCATGCAGCACGTCGACCGCGAGATCCTTCTGGGCGTGGACGTTGATCTTCTCCGCGCCTTTCTTGTCCTCGAACATCAGCTCGTTGAAGCCGCCGTGGCCTTTCGAGGAGTCCGACTTGAGACCGGATTGGGTCTTGTTGGCCGGCAGGGAATAAGGAACCTTGTACTCGCCGTTATAGACGGTGCCGATCACGAGCGGCCGGTCGGGATCGCCTTCCAGAAACTCGACGACCGCCTCCATGCCGATGCGCGGAATGACTTGGCCGCCCCATTGCTTGCCGGACCACATCTGCGCCACGCGGACGCGGCACGACGGTTTTTTCTTCTTCGTGTCCTTGTCGGGACGGACCCAGAAGAATTCCACCAGAATGCGCCCGTGCTCGTCGACGTCGATCTCCTCGCCCTCCTTGCCGACCACCTTGGCGGTCTGAATGCCGTGGATGAGCGGCTTCGGCGTGGTGATCGGGGTGCGGAACGGGCGCTTGCTGGGCTGCAGCTCGTAGCTGCCCTTGTAGACGTCGTCGAGCCCCTCGCCCGTCACGGACCTGTACGGCTGGTTGTTGATGCTGTGCGAGGCGCGCACGACGAGATATTCGTCGTTCTCGCTCCCGGTCGGATGTTTTTCCAGGTTCGCGAGCTTGCCGGGGAAAAGACTCGCGGCATCGCCGGTCGCATAGCGCCGGAAATCGAGCGCCTGCTCGGATTCGAGCAGGACCTTGGCGTATTTCTCGCCATCCGGACGTTTCTTGAACTTGGCCGGATAATCGTAGATCTCCATGTCGGACTTCTCGTATCCGGCCGAACCCTTCGCCTTGCTCTTCAGATCGGCGCTCGGATTCATCTCGTCGTAGTCGTTGAACTCGATCCGGCCCGTGCGGAAACGCCGCTTGCTCGACCAATAGGTGAGATGCTCACGCTTTTCGCCGAGCGCTTCCCCGTGTTTCAGGAACGGGACCTTCTGCGAGGTGGAATGTGAGGACTTCGAGTCGGCGAGAACCAGCGTGTGCTTGTCGGCCGTATGCTCGAAGAAATAGTAGATTCCGTGCTGCTGCATCAGGCGCGACACGAAATCGAAATCTGTTTCGCGATATTGGACGCAGTATTCAAGCTTCGGATAGCTGTCGTTGAGGCTCGAGCGGAAATCCTCGAAGCCGCGGTCCTTGAACACTTTCTGGATGATGTCGGGCGCGGTCATGTCCTGAAAGATGCGGCAATCGGAGGTGCGGGTCAGGAGCCACAGCCAGGGGCGCGCGACGAGCCGATAATAGTGGAGGTGATCCTTGAGACCCTGCCACTCCGCCTCGACGAGAATGCCGTGGAACACCCGGTCCGCGTCGTAGGTCTTGCACGTCACGGAGCAAGAGCGCCCGAGCGCCTTGTCGAAATCGACGTTCTCCTCCTCGCTGTACGCGTCGATGCGGAATTCAAACAGCTCGCCCAAGGCCTCCTGGCCGTCGAACCGTGTCAGAACCAGCACATCCTGACCGGCCTTCGTATCGAGCCTGGCGAGACGTTTGTCCTGCGTCAGCGAGCCCATCCGAGCGTCCCTCCTGAAACCGGTACGTCATCTGAACCATGACGCATTCTGTGCCGCGCCGCCATGCTTTCCGGACCGACGGAGCGCGCCGACACGGGTTTCGACTGCTCCGGACCGGAAAGCGACCAGATGATCGCCGTCCATGGTAAACGGCCGCCAGACGGCCGCGCGGCATTGATTAGTCCGGATTGGGCGCAGGAAGGTTCAACCGAGGCATCCGGGACATGCTGCATGTGCTCAGTGCGTCTCCCCAGGAAGTCTTTTTGAACCAAACGACCCTCGTCTGAGACAAACACCATTATCGGCGGCCTCGCGGGGCCTCGATCGAAGCCGCGAACCCGTGCTACGAAATCCCTGCGGCTGGAACGGAGCCGATATGGCTGGACTCACACCTGCAATCCTCACCGCACCGGTGTCGAACGAAGACCCGTGCGGCGCGGATCTCGATCTGGCAGGCGATCCGGACTTCCTGAATTTCCTGGCGCGGGCCGAGGGCCTGTTGCCGAGCTCGTATTTCTCCGGGCCGGAGGGTCGCCCCTTCGATCGCTCCACCATCGATTTCGAAGCGGAGCTCGCCGCAGTGCAGCCGCTGGTGGCGCGCACGCGCGATATCCGCCTCCTGGTCCTGCTGGCCAAGTTTTCGGTTCTCAGCCGAGATCTGAATGCGTTCGCCGCGTGCATCGGCGCAATCGCGCAACTTCTCGAAGACCGATGGGACGACGTTCATCCGCGCAGCGAGGCCGGCAGCTTCGCGGTTCGCGCGGCCGTGCTCGAAACGCTCAACGACAGCGCGCCGGTCCTCATCCCGCTGCAATACGCGCCGCTGGTCCACAGCAAGCGCTTCGGCGCGGTCTCCTATCGCAATCTCATGTTTGCCAGCGGCGAAGCCACGCCGCGCGAATCCGAGCAGGTAATCGACGCGCCCAATCTCGACCGCGCCTTCATGGAAGCGGAGCTGCCTGCCCTGATCGAGACGCGCGCGACCTTCGCGTCCCTGAAGACGGCGTTCGAAACGATCGAGAAATGCTGCGGCGCAAAAGCATCGGACGCCGCGGTCAGTCTGGAAAAGGTCATCGCGCTCGTCGACAAGATCTTCACCACGTTGAACGATATTGTCGCCAAGCGTGACCCGGGTGCGGCGGCGGCTCCGGCGTCCGCTGACGGGCAGGATCGCTCGGCGGACGCGGCCGGCGCATCGGCCGCGGCCGGCTCGATCCGATCCTATGCCGACGTCCTCTCGGCCCTTGCCGCCATCGACGCTTATTTCTGCCGGTGCGAACCGTCCAATCCGGCGCTGCTGCTGGTGCGCCAGGTGCGGCAGCTTGCCGGCAAGTCGCTGCTCGACGTGCTGCAAGTCCTCATGCCGTCTCAGATTTCCGAGGTGAAATTCCGCCTCGGCGGCAGCCAGTCGGTCGATATTCCGCTTGAGAATCTGGCCTCGCTGGCGACCATCGACACGCCGGACATCAACGGTGGCGAACCGGGCGAGAGCGAACCCGCCGAAGGGTCCCCTGCCCCGAACGCTCCGCCGAAGCTCGAAAGCCGGCAGGAGGCCTTCGCACTGCTGGAACAGATAGCCGCCTACTATCGCGTCGCCGAACCTTCGAGCCCGATTTCTTTGATACTCGACCGGGCCCGCGGCTTCGCCAATCGCGATTTCCTGTCCATTCTGAAGGACCTGCTACCCAAATCGACCGCCGATTGATTCATCTTATGGGAGACCGTATTGGCCGCGCTTTCATTGACGATAACCCAGAGTTCCTCTCTAATATCTGTAACATGTCTGCACTCGGAGCGAGCTTTTCCGCTCCGTGGAAGGAAAGGTTTGCACCATGGCGACTGACAGCGGACAGCGTTTTATCCGTCGTAATCGGGCCCCGCGCGTTCACATCAGCTACGAGGACCCGTACGACGCGGAACGGAAGGTCGAGCTCCCGTTCGTGATGGGTGTGATGTCCGACCTCTCGGGCAACAATTCGAGCGTCCAGAAGCCGGAACTGGCCGACCGCAAGTTTCTCGAGTTCGACATGGACAACTTCGAGAACCGGATGGCGGCGATCGAACCCGGCATCTCCATGAAGGTCGCCAACAAGCTCGGCGACAATTCGGGCGAGAAGCTCTCGGTCGAGTTGCGCTTCAAGAAGATGCAGGATTTCTCGCCGGCGGCGGTCGCCCGCCAGGTTCCTGCCGTCGCCAGCCTTCTGGAGGCGCGCGAGCAGCTCGCCAACCTGCTGCGCTACATGGACGGCAAGGTCGCGGCTGAAGATCAAATCCGCAAGCTGCTGAGCGATCCCTCACTCATGCAAGCGCTCCGCGACCGCATGGCGGAGCAGAAGAAAGTGACGGACGAGACCGGCCAGGGCTGATCCCGGCCGACAACCGACGAGTTTCGGAGATGGCGATGGAACCCAAGACGTCGCAGAAGGAAGCTGTGGTTCAGACGAAGGACGCCGACGAGTTTTCGGCCCTTCTCAAGCAGTCGTTCAAGCCGCGGACCGAGCGGGCCGCCACGGAGGTCGAAAATGCAGTCTCGACCCTCGTCCGCCAGGCGCTCCAGGACACCAGCGTCATCAAGGATGACGTGCTGGACACGATCGAGGAGATGATCGCCAGGCTCGACGAGAAGCTCACAGCGCAGGTGAACGAGATCATCCACGCGCCGGAGTTCCAGCAGATCGAGAGCGCCTGGCGCGGGCTGCATTATCTGGTGTTCAATTCCGAGACGGACTCGATGCTCAAAATTCGGGTCCTGAACGTCTCGAAGAATGAGCTCTATCGGAACCTGCGGCTCTATCCCGGAGCGCGCTGGGATCAGAGCCCGCTGTTCAAGCAGATCTACGAGCAGGAATTCGGCCAGCTCGGCGGCGAGCCGTTCGGCTGCCTCATCGGCGACTATTACTTCAGCCACGTGCCGACCGACATTCAACTGCTTCGCGACATCGGCAAGATCGCAAGCGCCGCGCATTGCCCCTTCTTCACCGGCGCCGAGCCGACGCTGCTCGGCATGGACGGCTGGACGGAACTGTCCAACCCGCGCGACATCGGCAAGATTTTCGACACGCCGGAATACGCGGCATGGAAGGGCCTGCGCGATGCCGACGACTCGCGCTACATCGGCCTGTGCATGCCGCGCGTTCTCGCGCGCGTGCCTTACGGCGCGAAGTCGGAGCCGGTCGAGGAATTCGCCTTCGAGGAGGACACCGACGGGCACAAGGGCGAGAAATACGCCTGGATGAACGCCGCTTATGCGATGGCGGCGAACGTCAATCGCGCGTTCAAGGAATGGGGCTGGTGCACGCGCATCCGCGGCGTGCAGTCGGGCGGAGAGGTCATCAACCTCCCGACCCACACCTTCCCGACCGATGACGGCGGCGTGGACCTCAAGTGCCCGACCGAGATCGCCATCAGCGACCGGCGCGAGCACGAGCTGGCGAAATCGGGCCTGATCCCGATCATCCACCGCAAGAACACCGACAAGGCGGCGTTCATCGGCGCCCAGTCGGTCTATAAGCCGAAGACGTACCAGGGCAAGAACGGCGTCGAGGCCACCGCCTCGGACAATCTCTCGTCACGGCTCCCCTACATCTTCGCCGTCTCGCGTTTCGCGCATTACCTGAAGTGCATGGTGCGCGACAAGATCGGCTCCACCAAGGAGAAGGAGGAGCTGCAGCGCTGGCTGCAGGAGTGGATCACCGAATACATCGACGGCGATCCGGCCAATTCCTCCGAAGCCATCAAGGCGCGCAAGCCGCTCGCCGACGCCAAGGTCGAGATTTTCGCCAACGAGGAGAACCCCGGCTACTACAACGCCCGGTTCTATCTGCGGCCGCACTATCAGTTGGAAGGCGTCGACATCGGCATGAGCCTCGTTTCGCGTCTGCCCGGCGGAGTCACTTGAACCTAGTTGCCCGTCGGGAAGACGAATGATGGGCGGCCGATCGGACGCCGGTCTTCGATAGCCAACCAAGAAGGGGCTAGCCATGCCATCTGACTATTTGCTCGTGATCGACGGCATCAAGGGTGAGTCCCAGGATGCCAAGCACAAGGACGCCATCGAGATCGACAGCTTCTCCTTCGGCGAGACCAACACCGGTTCGTTCGCCTTCGGCACGGGCGGCGGCACCGGGAAGGTGAACTTCCAGGACATGCACTTCTCCACCCGGGTCAACAAGGCGAGCCCGAACCTGATGATCGCTTGCGCTACCGGCAAGCACATCAACAAGGCGACCCTGTACGCCCGCAAGTCGACCGGCGACGGCGGCCAGCAGGAATTTCTGACGATTACGCTCGAGGACGTGCTGGTCAGCTCCTATCAGACCGGCGGCCACGACGGGAACGGCCACAGCACCCTGCCGACCGACCAGTTCTCGCTCAACTTCGCCAAGATCGAGCTCGCCTATAAGCCGCAGGAAGACACCGGCAAGCTCGGCGCAGCCATCACCGCCAAGTACGACGTTCGCGCGCAGAAGTAGCGAACGGCTTCGCCGGCAGCCCCGCGAGAGCCCGACGCAAAACGATCGGCGGGCATTTGGGGCTGCTGCCCGGCACCGGCCGCTCCGAGGCGAAGCGACGACGTTTCTGCCGCGTCACATTCGGGAGAGAGCATGAATGGCCGGCTCCGGGAAAAAAGATCACCTGAGCCCGCCGCTCATGCACGTCTTCCGGGCGGCGTTCGAGGCGCGCGACGCCAAGAAGAAGATCGACCTTCGCGACGAAGCCGGCGAGCGCATCATCGCCAGCCGGCGGACCGCGCGGCGCGCCGCCATCACCGAGCCCGTGCTGCGGCGCGAGGTGGCGCGCGATCTCGAGTCGCTGATGAACACGGTGGCGATGGAGTCGTCGCAGCCGCTCGATGCGTTCGAATACGTACGCCGATCCGTCATCAATTACGGCTTTCCCGACATCGCGCACCGCACGATCGATGAGAACGCGGTCGACGATATCAAGGACGAGATCAAGACGGTGTTGCAGACGTTCGAGCCGCGGCTGGTCCACGGCTCGGTGAAGGTCGCACGCGACGGCACGGTCGATCGGGCCGGCCTGAAGGTGCGGTTCACCGTGAATGCGGATCTGTTCTGCGACCCGGTGAACGTCCCGGTCGAGTTCGTCGCCGAGCTGGAGATGGACAGCGGCAAGATTCAGATCAGCCGCCTGTGAGGCGGGACGGTTTCGATGCGTCCCGGCTCCGAGTTTCTGACGTAGGCATGGTTTCGCCTGAGAACCGATACCCTGCGTCCGACGTCGTGATTTTTGGAGCGAACGTGATCCTGTCCGAAAGCCGGTGCCCGCTTTTCCGGATCATGCCCTGAGGAAACGCATGGATCGGGAATTCCTCGACCTCTACAACCGCGAGCTCCAGTTGCTCTACGAGCAGGCCGGAGAATTCGCGCAGGAATATCCCGGCATTGCCGAGCGGCTGGGCGGGCTGACCGCCGAGCGCACCGATCCGATGATCGCAGGCCTGCTCGAGGGTAGCGCCTTCCTGGCCGCCCGTGTGCAGCTCAAGCTCAAGCACGAGTTCTCGGAATTCACCAGCAACCTGCTGGAGCAGCTCGTCCCGAATTATCTCGCCCCGACCCCGTCGGCGATGCTCGCGAAGGTCGTGCCGCCCTACTCCGACCCGGCACTGCGCGAAGGCCTTCACGTCCCCCACGGTTCCTATCTCGACGCGACCTATCGCGAGCGCGACCGGCTGATCGCCTGCCGCTATCGGCTCACCTCGGGCATCACTCTCTGGCCGTTCGATCTCGTCGGGGCCGATTATTTCCTCACACCCGGTCAGCTCCAGGCTTTGCACGTCCCGGTCGCCGCGGACGTGGCGGCGGGCCTGAGACTGTCGCTGACGAGCCGGGTCGCCCCACGCCTCGAGGACGAGCCGTCCGAGGCGGACGCGAGGAAGCAGCCGGATTCGTGGTTCTCCGCCTGCCGGACCACTGACCTGCCGATCTTCCTGACCGGGACCGAGGCCGACTCCATCGCGCTCTATGAGCAACTCTTCGGCAACTGCGTGGGGCTCTATGTCCGCTATCTCGATGACATGGGCGATCCCGTCGTGCTGCCGCTTGCGCGGACCTGCCTGCAGCAGGTGGGCTTCGACGACGAGGGGGCGCTGCTCCCGCAGGACGAGCGGATTTTCCGTGGCTTCGACCTGCTGCGGGAATATTTCATGTTCCCACGCAAGTTCCTCGGCTTCCATCTGATCGGCCTCGATGCGGTCCTGCCGAAGGTCAAGGCGAAATCCGCCGAGCTGATCTTCGCCTTCAGCGAGGCCAATGGCCGGCTTGCCGCCGCGGTGCAGCGGGACATGTTCTCGCTCTACACGGCTCCGGCGGTAAACCTGTTCGAGAAGACCACCGACCGGGTCGCCATCAAGTCGAACCAGCACGAGTACCAGGTCATTCCGGAGCGCAGCCGCTATCTCGATTTCGAGCCGCATCGGATTCTGAGCGTCTATGCCTACTATCCGGGAGGCCAGGAAAAGCTTCTGGTCAGTCCGCTCTATTCGGCGGCGATGGATGCGTTCTCGGCCACGCCGACGCTGGGCTACACCGTGCGGCGCCTGCCGCGCCGGCGCACCGCCGAAGAGAAGCGCCATGGCGGCGCATCGGACTATACCGGCACAGACATGTTCATCTCGCTGGTCGAGCCCGCGGGGATCGAGGACGAGCCGGTCGCCGAGTTGAGCGTGCACGCGCTCTGCTCCAATCGCCACCTGCCCGAGCATTTGCCGGTCGGAGAAAGCGGGGCCGATTTCCGCCTGCTCGACAAGACCGAGCTCAACGTCGTCTGCGTCGCCGGCCCGACACCGCCGAAGGGACCGGTCGTCGGGCAGCATCGCAGCCGGAGCGAAACGGCTTTCACCGGAGCGGTGACGTGGCGGCTCATCAACCTGCTGAGCCTCAATCATCTCGGATTGATCGAGCGCGGCGCCGGCCGGAACGGACAGTCGCTGAAAGAAATCCTCTCGATGTTCGCCGACCTGTCCGACAGCGCCATCGAGCGCCGCATTCGCGGCATCCGCAGCCTCGACAGCAGGCCGGTCGTGCGCCGCATGCGCGAGCGCACCGGGAGCGGACTTGCGCGCGGCACCGAGGTGACCGTGACCATCGACGAGAAGGCCTTCGAAGGCAGCGGCGCGTTCCTGCTCGGCGCCGTGCTCGACCGGTTCTTTTCCGAATACGCCACGCTCAATCACTTCACCCAGACGGTTATCCGTTCCGTCGAGCGGGGCGAGATCATGCGCTGGCCGACGCGCGTGGGTGGCCGGAGGCCGCTGTGAACAGGCTCGACGACATCAAGCAGGAGCCATGGCGCTTCGACTTCTTCGCCGTCCTGCGGCGGCTCGAACGCACGTTCCCCGACCGCCCGCGGATCGGCGACAGTTCCGCGACGCGCCAGGAATACCTGATGCTCGGGCAAGAGCCGTTCATGGACTTTCCCGCGTCCAACCTGGCCTCCGCGGAACAGCGGCCGGACGGGCGTGTCCGCGTCCTCGCGAAATTCCTCGGCCTGCTCGGACCGCAAGGCGCGCTGCCGCTCGCCACCACCGAGGAAGTGCACGCGTGGACACTGATGCGCGACGACGCCTTCCCGCGCTTCCTCGATCTGCTCAACAACCGCTTTCTGCAGCTCTTCTTCCGCGCCTGGGCGGATGCGCGGCCGGTGGCGCAGCGCGACCGGCCGAAGGAAGACCGTTTCGCGGCCTATGTGGGCTCGATGATCGGGCTTGGCTCGACGATCTATCAGGGGCTCGACAGGGTCCCGGACACCGGCAAGCTCGGCTTCGCCGGCCTGATCGCCGCCCAGGCCAAGTCGTCCTCGCGGTTGAGGAGCCTGATCGCGGGCCTGTTCGGGGTCAAAGTCGAGATCGACGAGCTCGTCGGCACGCATCTCAAGCTCGACGCCGCCGACCGGACCCGCCTCGGGCAGGCCAATTCCGCGCTCGGCAGCGACATCCTGGTCGGCGCGAGCATCTTCAGCGTCCAAGACAAGATCCGCATCCGGATCTTCGCCCGCAACCTGCGTGAATACACCCAGTTCCTGCCGACCGGATCGCGCAGCGAGCCGCTGGTGGACCTTGTCTATTTCTATATCGGCGACGAGCTGGAGTGGGAGGTTGAGCTCGCCATTCCGACCCGCGAGACCGCGCCGGTGCAACTCTCGAAATTCGGTCAGCTCGGCTGGACGACCTGGATCGGCACCGACCGCTCACCGGGTGCGCCGGCCTATCGATGTGATGCGCGCTTTCATCCGGCCGAACGGATGCGGCAACGGCGCCAAGAGGCGGCTTAGTTCAGGGGACAGTCATGGCCGATATCAGCCTCGAAGCGGTGACCGGAAAGCTCAACCGCATTGGCTACGAGACCTTCATCCAGGCTCTCCGGCAGGCCAAAGGCCAGGGCAACCGCAACGTCGAGCTGGCGCATTGGCTCGCCCACATCCTGCAGAACGACCGGAGCGATCTCGCGCTCAGCGCCGATCATTTCAAGGTGGACCGCGCCCGTCTGCTCGCCGATCTCGACGAGGTCGTGGCCGGCTTTCGCCGCAACGAGACGGACATGCCGGGCGTCTCCAACACGGTCGTCGACCTGCTGGACCGCGGCTGGCATTACGCCACGCTGTTCTTCGGCGAAACACAGATTCGTACCGGCCACCTGCTGATCGCCGGCTTCAAGTCCACGGACCTGCGGCGCACGTTTCTGAACGCGTCAAAGGAGTTCGCGAAGTTCAACGTCGACATCCTGGCCGACCAGCACCGCACGGTCTGGCGGGCTTCCGAAGAAGAGAATCTCCGGCCGATGGACGGCTCGGGCCTGCGCGCCGCCGGAACGCCCGGGGCCGAGGCGGCTGCCCAGAAGGGCACGACCGCGCTCGATCGTTTCTCGCAGGACCTGACCGCCAAGGCGGCGGCCGGCGACATGGACCCGATCCTGGGCCGCGACGAGGAGATCCGACAGATCATCGACGTGCTGATGCGTCGCCGTCAGAACAACCCGATCCTCACCGGCGAGGCCGGGGTCGGCAAGACCGCGGTCGTCGAGGGCTTTGCCCAGCGGATCGCCTCCGGCGACGTGCCGCCGCCTCTGCGCGGCGTGAAGCTCTGCGCCCTCGACATCGGTCTGATGCAGGCGGGCGCGTCGATGAAGGGCGAGTTCGAGCAGCGGCTGCGCGCGGTCATCGACGAAGTCCAGAACTCGCCCGATCCGATCATTCTCTTCATCGACGAGGCGCATACGCTGATCGGCGCGGGCGGCGCAGCCGGCACGGGCGATGCCGCCAATCTGCTCAAGCCCGCGCTCGCCCGCGGCACGTTGCGGACGATCGCGGCGACCACCTGGTCGGAGTACCGGCAGTATTTCGAGAAAGACCCCGCCCTGACGCGGCGGTTCCAGCCGGTGCAGGTCGGCGAACCCGACATCGAGCGTTGCTGCGGCATGCTGCGCGGCATCGTCGCGCCGATGGAGAAGCACCATGGGGTGCGCATTTCCGAAGGCGCGATTCAGGCCGCCGTCAATCTCTCCCACCGCTACATCCCGGCGCGGCAACTGCCCGACAAGGCCGTCAGCCTGCTCGACACGGCCTGTGCGCGGGTCGCGATCAGCCAATCCGCCACGCCGGCGATGATCGAGGATACGCGCTCGCGAATTGCTGCGCTCGACAGCGAAAAGGTCCGGCTGGTCGAGGAGCGCAATCTCGGCACGGCCGACGAGGATCGCATCACTGCGATCGAACAAGAGACTTCGGACCTGACGCAGAAGCTCGCGGAGCTGGAGCGTGCCTGGGAAACGGAGCAGAAGCTGGTCGGCGAAATTCGCAGCATCCGCAGCATTCTGGCCAACACGAACGACGACGCCGACGCGAAGCGCGCCGACCTGAAATCGAAATTTGCGGCGCTCGAAGCGATCTCGCCCGAGCAGCGCATGGTCTATCCGCATGTCGACGAACAGGCCGTCGCCTCGGTCGTCTCCGACTGGACGGGAATTCCGGTCGGCCGGATGGTCAAGGACGAAATCGAGACCGTTCTCAATCTGGCGCAGATCCTCAACCGGCGCGTCGTCGGCCAGTCGCACGGCCTCGAGATGATCGCCAGGCGCATCGAAACCAATCGTGCCAGGCTCGACAATCCGAACAAGCCGATCGGCGTGTTCATGTTGTGCGGCCCATCTGGGGTCGGCAAGACCGAGACCGCGCTTGCGCTCGCCGAGGCTCTCTATGGCGGTGAGCAGAACATGATCACGATCAACATGTCGGAATTTCAGGAGGCCCACACCGTCTCGACTCTCAAAGGCGCGCCGCCCGGCTATGTCGGTTACGGCGAGGGCGGACGGTTGACCGAGGCGGTGCGGCGCAAGCCCTACAGCGTGATCCTGCTCGACGAAGTCGAGAAGGCCCATCCGGACGTCCACGAGATCTTCTTCCAGGTGTTCGACAAGGGGCAGATGGAAGACGGCACCGGCCGCAAGATCGACTTCAAAAACACCCTCATCATTCTGACGTCGAACGTCGGCACCGACCTCATCAACGGCCTCTCGCGCGACCCCCATTACCGGCAGAACCCCGAGGCGCTCGTCGCGCAGCTGCGGCCGGAGCTTCTCAAGGCGTTTCCCCCCGCGCTCCTCGGCCGCATTGTCACCATTCCGTACTACCCGCTCTCCGATGACATGCTGAGCGGCATCGTCCGGCTCCAGCTCGACCGCATCGCGGCGCGCGTCAGAGAGAGCCAGAACACGAAGCTCACTTACGACGACGCCGTCACGAGCCACATCGTATCGAAGTGCAACGATCCGGATTCCGGTGGACGCATGATCGACAACATCATCACCAACACACTGCTGCCGGCGCTTTCGCGCGAGTTCATGAAGCGCTCGCTCGCGAAGGAACCGCCGAAGGAGGTCAAGGTGACCGTGCAGAACGACAGCTTCGTCTACGACTGGGCTTGATGGCGCCCCGTTTCGCCGAGGACGTCATGGAATCCGGCCGCGGCGGGCGGCCGTATTCCCCCACGCCCTACGATCACGTCACCTATCCGAGCCGGCCGTTTGCGCAAACGCGGCCGCACCACCTGGCGACGGTCGCCGCCCTCTACGGCATGAGCCCTGCCCCGCCGTCGAAGAGCCGCGTGCTCGAGCTCGGCTGCGGCGCCGGCGGGAATATCGTCCCGATGGCGTATCAATCGCCCAAAAGCGAGTACGTCGGCATCGATCTGAGCCGCACAGCGATCGAGGCCGGGCAACGGATGACCCGCGATCTCGGGCTGTCCAACGTCTCGCTGCAGCATCGCGACATCATGGACGTGTCGCCGGCGGACGGCCGCTTCGACTACATCATTGCGCATGGAGTCTATTCCTGGGTACCGCAGGCGGTCAGAGACAAGATCCTGTCCGTGTTCGCAGCGAACCTGACCCCACACGGAGTCGCTTACGTCAGCTACAACGCCCTGCCCGGCTCGCACCTGCGCAATCTGGTGCGCTCGATCCTGCATTTCCACGTGCGCGGCGTAACCGATCCGCTGGCGCGCGCCGCGCAGAGCCGCAAGCTCATGCAGTTCCTGGCGAGCGCGGCCGCCGAGGACCAGATCTACGGCTTCATCCTCCGCGACCAGCAGCATCGCATCGGCTCGCTGCCCGACGAGGTGTTTATTCACGACGACCTCGACGAGGGCAGCACGCCGTTCTTTCTCTATCAGGTGGTCGAGGCGGCGGCCCGGCACGGATTGCAGTACCTCGCCGACTCGGACTTTCCCATTCGCGGTCTCCGGGGGCGATCCGAAGACATCTGCAGGGTGCTCTCAGGGCTGCCCGAGGCGGAGATAGCTGTTCGGGAGCAGTACCTCGATTTCATCGACGGCAGGTCCTTTCGCGCGAGCCTGTTCTGCCATCACGAGGCCGCTCTGAACCGTCCGGCGGATCGCGCCGGCATCAAACGGCTGTCTCTGAGCGGTGCGCTCGAACCTGCCGATCCAATGGTGGGCCTCGCCGCCGCCGATGCGGCGGTCTTCAAGACGCTGTCCGGCGCCACCCTCAGGACAAACCAGCCGTTGAGCAAGGCCGCGCTTGTTGCGATGGCCCAGGCTCAGCCCCAAGCCATTGCGTTCGACGACCTCGTAGCCCGGGCGCTGTCCCTGCTGGGCGGGGCGGCGCCCGTATGCACCCCGGACGAGATCGACGCGCTCGCCGAGACGCTGTTCGAGGCGGTGCGAACGGGCCTGATCGAGGCCTATGACGAGCCGCCGCGGCTGACGACGGCGATCAGCGAGCGGCCGAAGGCAAGCGGCCTGGCGCGCTGGCAACTCGCGACGGGCGCGGCCCTCGTCACCAACCTGCTGCACGGCGCCGTGCAGTGCGAGGATTCGACGCTTCGCTGTTTCATCCCGCTCGTCGACGGGACCCGAACGGTCGAGGAGCTTCGGGGCGATCTGCAACAGGCGTTGGACGGCGCTCCGGAAACGCCCTCGGGCGGCCGGCAACCCATTACCATCGAGGCGGTGCAACGCTCGCTCGAAGTCATGGCGCGCCTCGCCCTGCTCGAAGCATGACTTACGCGGCGAAGCGGCGGGCATTCAAACACGCGCCGTCTTCGAACCGGCGGCCGGCAGAAGAGACCAATGGGAGTGAGGCTTTGTTCGGACTTGCAGCAAATTCGGCACCGAAGCAGGATTTGCGGCGTGCGACAGGCGATCGCCGGACCTGCTGGTCCGTGTTTGGCGAAACCATGCAGCGTCTGTTCACCCTCCTGTTGCTGGTTCTCGTGTCCGGCGCCTGCAGTGCGGCCGCGGCGGCCGACAACACGGTGGTGAAGCGGTTCCTCCGCGGCAACGACGCAAATTCGGTCGGCATCGTCGACGCAAGCGAGGACACTGAGCCGGTCGGCCCCCAGGCCCTCTATGCCGGCCGGAACGGAGAGCTTTATCTGCTCGACCAGGTGAACGGCCGTATCCTGACCTTCAATCCAAAGGCGGCGCAGGACAACAACGGGACGCGCTCCTACGAGCTTCCCGCGGACCTGCGCCCCACCGATCTGGTCGTGACCCGCAGCCACATCATGGTGTGGGACGGCAGCGTGCACGCGCTTGAGCCGCGCGGCGCGGCCGACGCTCCGACCCGGGGACTCGATGAAATCTCGACGCGCGACGTCGACGACAAGTTCACGCTGTCCGCATTCGCCCAGATGGGGTCGCAGCGGCCGGACAGCAGCACCGACGTGTTCGGCGACAACACGCGTGCGGCAAGGCCTCAAGCAGGACCGGTGCGCTCGCAGCAGGCGATCGACTCGCGCGGAGAAGGTGCCGTGGTGGTCGAGGTCGTCAGCGGCGAGCGTCCGACGCTCGTGCGCATGGCGGTCCGGCGCGAGGTCGACAACGCGCTTCTCGCCAATTTGCGCATCGAGGTGCGAGATCG